>JAIUYC010000192.1 GCA_020216575.1 Coleofasciculus sp. S288
CTGAATTTCTCAAGTCAATCGTCACATCTAACTTGGAACCGTTAGGAGTGATCGCGATCGCAACATTGGATGTACTCGCCATTCCCAAACTTTCCATTTTATCTAGTCTTTATTCAAGCGTAACAAGGAAGCATCTGTGCCAAATGAGGCATTTTAGTTACCTCATACCGCTTGCGAGTGAAGCGCAGCAAACCATAACTATCCAATTAAAATCTGCTCCCCCCGCTCCCCCTGCCTGCCCGGCGTCCCTATTCCGTCCTATTTCGGCATCCGCCAAATTTTGATTTCGTTGTCACCACTGCCAGTTGCGATCGTCTGCCAATCCGAACCAATGGCGAAATAATTAATATGTTTGGCAGGTCCAGTCAGAGTGCGGATGACTTCCCCAGTTGAAAGATTCCAAATTTTAATCGTTTTGTCAGCACTGCCACTTAATAATGTTTCCCCATCCCGACTCATAACGAGATAATTCACAAAGCTGGAATCATTGAGAGTACGGATGGCTTTCCCTGTAGCAACATCCCAAACTTTGATAGTCTTATCAGCGCTAGCACTATAGAGTGTCTGCCCATCGGGACTGATGGTTAAGTAGTTAATCGCACTGGAATGCCCAGGCAAAGTACGGATTTCTTTACCCGTGGCGACATCCCAAACTTTGATAGTTTTGTCTGCACTGGCACTGAATAACGTCTGTCCATCTGGACTAATTGATAAGTAATTAACCGCACTCAAATGCCCAGGAAGAGTACGAATGTCTTTCCCCGTAGCGACATCCCAAATTTTGATAGTCTTGTCAGCACTGGCGCTGAATAACGTCTGTCCATCAGGGCTAATGTTTAAGGAATTAACAAAGCTAGAATGCCCCGTTAGGGTATGAATGTCTTTCCCCGTAGCGACATCCCAAATTTTGATAGTCTTGTCAGCACTGGCACTGAATAACGTTTGCCCATCCGAGCTAATTAACAGATAATTCACCGAACTGGCATGTCCAGTTAAGGTACGAACTTCTTTCCCTGTAGCTATATCCCAGACTTTGATAGTCTTGTCAGCGCTGCCACTGAATAACGTTTGTCCATCAGGACTAATCACGAGGTAATTAACATAACTGGAATGTCCATCGAGCGTTTTGACGAGTGAGATAGTTTCAGAAGCGACAGGTTGGGAGGGGGAGGAATGGTAGAACTGCCAAATTCCGTATCCTCCCAAACCCACGACTAGAGCTGCCATCCCTCCTAATAGCCATTTATTTTGATATTTTTCAGCTAACGGTTGGACAATTGAAATATTTTGTGAGATTTGGATTGATGTATTATCGATAACGTGAGTTACTAACTTAGGCTGAGACAATTCCTGTGAAAGACTAGCTAGCTTATCTAAAATCTCCTGAGTATTTTTAGGACGCTCCGCCGCTGTTGGAGCCATCAGCTTATCAATAAAGTTTGTGAGTTGCGGTGAAATATGAGACGCATGATCGTGCCAATTGAGTTTATCCGTTAAAGGTTCGTAAATTGGCTGCTCGGTTGCTTGCCTACCCGTCAGTAAATAGACAAAAGTACGCCCTAGAGCATAGAAATCTGATTGCGGTACGGCATGACCTTTTTCTTGTTCTGGGGGTGTGTAACCAGCAGAACTAATTTTTGTGACGCTACCCGACCCCCCAACTTCAGCTAAGTAGGTATAGGTCAACTCTCTAGCCGTACCAAAATCAATTAATACCAGTTGCCCAGAGGAGCGGATCATTATATTTTCTGGTTTAATATCCCGATGAAAATAATTTTTTTGGTGAACGAGATGTAAAATGTGTGCGAGTTGATTTAGCCAGTTAAGTGCCTGCTTTTCTGAGATGGGGTGATTACCCTGCTGCCTCATCCACTGTTTTAAATTGAGTCCATCAATTTTTTCCATGATGATACAATGCACTGGCTCAGTGCTATTTTTAGGGAAAAACTGGAAGTACCCGTCTGGCTCAACTCTGGGGATGCCGGGATGATTCAGTTGGCTCAAAACAGCGGCTTCTTGCTGGAACAGCTCGACAATTCTAGGGTTTGTGTTATGTGATTGTTTGAGTACTTTCAGAATTTTGGGGATTGCTCCCTGATAAGCTTCATAAACCTTGCCGAAGCCACTTTTGTCACTCAGCAGGCGCATCACCTGATAGCGCCCTTTTAATAACAACCCTGACCCACAATTGCGACAAATGCGATTGTTGGTATTGGCGGGATCGCTGGGCTGAGGGCAGCTAGGGTTAATACAGTAGCTCATGGCTGCCTACTAAAGGGTGTATCCCCGATCATAGGATGGGGATGGTTTATTCATCTACCAAAAGAAATGTTAAACACTTGAAGCGAGTAGTTGCCAAGGACGGATATCAAACCGCTTGATTGATGTTTCCATAGAGATAGAGACGGAGTTGCCTTAGCATTGGCTTCGCCAATGCTGGATAAGCTGGTGCGCGTTTAAATTGCATATTCCTCTTCCCCTGCTTCTCACTATGCAACTTGAATGCCGATTAGCTTAATATAGGCTGGCCTAATAATAAGTGTTGGTGAAGCTGTATTAAAACTTGTGTCGAAGCTGTTATTGTGTAAAGAAGCGTTTCAAAAGAAGCCTAACTAAGTAAAGATTTATGATCGGCGTTGCTGCTTCAGATTTGCAACCACCCCCGTACTACTCGCGTCAAAATTCTGTCTTCTCGCAACAGCTGACAGTATTCTGTGATTTTGACGGTCCCATCATTGATGTCTCTGATCGCTATTACACTACCTATAAGTTAGGACTGGCTGATACTCAAGCTGCCTATAAAGCGGAAGGCATTCATTTACCGATCCAGATGCTAAGTAAACAACAGTTCTGGCAAATGAAGCAAGACCGCGTTCCTGATGTAGAGATTGCCATGCGGTCAGGGTTACACGGGGAACAAATCGAATTTTTTTTAGGGCGTGTGATTGAAATCGTAAATCAGCCTGCCCTGTTGAATCTAGATAAGCTGCAACCGGGAGTTAGATGGGCGTTAGCACTGCTACATTCTCAAGGAGTTCGGCTGGTGTTAGTGACGTTGCGCTGTCAGTTGCAAGCGACGCAGATTTTGAGATATTACGGGTTGACTCGTTTGTTTAGCGGGATTTATGGAACATGTGACCGCGATGCCGCTTATCACAACCAAGCTGAGTTGAAAACGCAACTGCTCGAAAAAGCGATCGCCGAACAATCTCAACTCGCTAGTCATCCCCTATCCGCTTGGATGGTGGGCGATACAGAAGCTGACATTCTTGCCGGACAATCGCTCTCAATTCCTACTATTGCACTCACCTGCGGCATTCGCTCTCAGTTTTACCTTAAGCAATTCCAGCCAACTCGCTTTCACAGTGACTTGCTTTCTGCCACTCACTACCTATTAGAGAGTACGAAGCCGTCACGTATTTCATGACTTTAATTAAGATTGCTCGATTGAACTGATGCTCTCCCACCACCGATTGAGCGGATAGTAAACAACGGGTGCCCAGAGGCTACTGAGAATTGCAGAGGAGAGAGCGATGCGCTGATGGTCAGTCCAAATTTCTGATAAATTGCGATCGCCCATCAAACTATACTGAATCGCAGTCACCGTCTCCCCAACAACTGCCATACCAAAAACAATTAAAGCTACTGAAATAAAATCTTCCTGAATATAGCGCTGCTTTTGAATCCGAGCAGTTAAAATTCCTACTAAGGCAAGGCTCAAGACATGAGTAGGTTCAGGGGAGGTCATGCCATCTTGAATTAGCCCCAGTACCACCCCTGCTAGCGCTCCCTGAAGATCTGTACGTTTAAGGCTCCAAGCGACTACCCAAATCAACAGCCAGTTCGGGGCAATTCCCAGTAATTCCATTCCCGGTAACCGCATGGGTAAGACCATCAAGCACAGGAGAACCGAAACCACGGTTACTACCCAATTGAATAGTTGACGAGCCCAGGGTGAAAACTGAGAAACGCTAGTCATTGGTCGTTAGTCATTAATCGTTGGTCATGGGTCATTGGTCGCTAGTTAGCGGACTAATGACTAAAACTTGTTCCCTCTGGATAAGCAATCGCCCACTCCAGGTAACTCACGGGCGCCGTCAGCTCAATGACGGCTTCTGGAGCCGGACTTTTGTCTAAATTTACAGACTCCACACGCCCCAACGGCAAACCTGGCGGGAAAAGTCTGCTTACGGACGAGGTTGACACAACATCACCCTGACGGACATCGGGAACTTTATCAAAAAACTGCAATACAGCACGATTCGAGCCTTGTCCTCGCAGGAATCCCATGCTTCGACTCCGGCTGATTACAGCTCCCACCCGACTCGTGGCATCACTGATTAGCAAGACACGACTGCTATTGGGTGTTACACTAACAACCCGACCCACTAAACCGCCCGGTCCCATTACCACAAACCCAACCTTTATGCCACTTTGGCTCCCGCGACCCAAGGTTACTTGTTGCCACCAGTGGTCGGCACTGCGCCCTACAATTGGAGCAACAATTCCTTGTTGTTTTTGGGTTTGAGCATAATCTAACAGCTCTTTGAGCTTTTGGTTTTGGCTTTCAAGTTCGATTAACCGCTGTTGCAGTTCTAAAACACGCGCATCTGTAAGGCGCTCCTCTGGTGCCGGACCGTTTTGCAAAGGGCGGGTGATCAATTGGTAAGTCTCAAAGAGTGCTGCCCCTTGAGTTTGGCGAAGCAACCAGGCAGCACTCAGCGCTACTCCTCCTAATACAATTGCTACCCCGTGTCGGTCCCACCAGCGACGCAGTATGTACATAACTTATCTATCAATTGTCAGCTTTTAGCCAACTCGTGAGTTCCGATTGTGAAGGTAGACACAGATTTTGGCTCATGTGGATAAGCAAAGAGATTCCTCAATGCTAATAGTTGGTAGTTTATCCCTATATGTTGCGGGAACGTCCGCTGAATACCCGCTCTAACTGTTTGAAATTCTCCAGAACTCGACCTGTTCCCAGAACCACACAGCTTAGTGGATCGGCTGCCACATGAGTCACAATGCCAGTTTCATGGCTGATTAGGGTATCCAACCCCTTCAATAATGCACCCCCACCAGCGAGCATAATGCCTCGGTCAATGATATCTGCTGCTAGCTCTGGAGGTGTGCGTTCCAAAGTGCGCTTAACAGCATCAACAATCACAGAAAGAGGTTCTGACATACTCTCGCGAATTTCTGGTCCCTTGATGGTAACCGTTCGCGGTAAGCCAGAGAGCAGGTGTAAGCCCCGTACTTCTAAGATGGCATCATCATCGTGATGGGTGGGGTAGGCTGAACCAATTTGAATTTTGATCTCTTCAGCCGTGCGCTCTCCGATGACCAAGTTATGGACTTTTTTCATGTACTGGGTAATCGAGTCACTCAGTTCATCTCCAGCAACTCGCACGGATTCACTGAGAACTGTCCCCTGCAAGCTGAGCACAGCCACTTCGGTTGTGCCGCCGCCGATATCAATGATCATGTTGCCGGTTGGCTCTGCCACAGGTAGTCCAGCACCAATCGCGGCTGCAACCGGTTCATCAATTAAGTAGACATCTCTTGCGCCTGCTTGAGACGCCGCTTCCATTACCGCTCGTCGTTCGACGCCGGTAACACCACTGGGAATGCCAATGACAATCCGAGGTGAAACCAAAGTTCTGCCTTCATGAACCCGCCGGATAAAATGCTTAAGCATCAATTCAGCGGTGTCAAAGTCGGCAATTACACCATCGCGGAGGGGTCGAAGGGCAACCACATTTCCTGGGGTTCTGCCCAACATTTTTTTTGCATCCTCACCCACGGCTAGCGGAACTTTTTCGTCTTGGTCCATGGCGACAACGGAAGGCTCTTGTAAAACAATGCCTTTACCGGATACATATACTAAAGTGTTAGCAGTACCCAGGTCGATACCCATATCCCGTGAAAGGGAAAAGCGACTGAAAAAACCCACTCGTTTCTACGCCCCCAAAGTCAAATGTTACTGTGTATGACCGAAATGTAACTGAACCGTAACCGATGTGGATTCTAGTACGTTTCTTTCGCTGAGTCTAGTAAGGTAAAGCAATTCATTATTAGAAATCCTCAAAAACTAAGCTGAAAGTATCATTCAGACGACTGAATCCCTCATCCGGAGAAAGTTAAATCGAGTATATACGTTCCTTCCTTAAATTTTGGTTTGTTTAAGAAGAGTTTGTGATTGCTCTCGATTCGCTATATTCGCTAAAGTAGATCCACATAAACAGTACAGGTGTACTATAACAATTACTATGAGTCTCAATGTTGTTAATCTAGTCGGTCGTGTGGGTGGAGACCCAGATGTCAAGTATTTTGAGTCAGGCAGCGTTAAGTGTAATCTAACGCTGGCAGTGAACCGTCGAAGCCGTAATAGCGATCAGCCTGATTGGTTTAACTTAGAGCTATGGGGTAAGACGGCGGAAGTGGCGGCTAACTATGTTCGTAAAGGGAGTTTAATTGGTGTACAAGGTGCTTTAAAGATTGAAACTTGGAGCGATCGCGCCACTGGGGCAAATCGCTCAAAACCAGTGATCAAAGTAGAACGCCTGGATTTGCTGGGTTCCAAACGAGACACAGATGCCAGTGCAGTAGATGACTACAACGATACAGAATTCTGAGATAGTGTCAAGCTAAAACAGCTTTTTTCTTCGTCAACCAACGTTATGACACGGGGAAACGGGGACACGGGGATGTTGGAGAAAGACTCTCCCCATCTCCCCATCTCCCCATCTCCGCGTCACCGCGTCTCTTCCTTGAACCCTGAACCTGAATTCGTTGAATTAGTAGCTGATTTGCAGCGTCACAGACGCCTGAACCTGTTGTTCACCACCAATGACTGGCGTGTCAGCGGCTTGATTGGCTAAAGCCGCTCTTTCCAAAAAGGGCATTGGCGGGGGTGGAGTGGCGCTGTTGATTTGAATGTTGACAATGTCTTTACGGGTGAGATTCAGGCTACTCAAAACAACATTC
>JAIUYC010000193.1 GCA_020216575.1 Coleofasciculus sp. S288
CCTTAGCAAATTTTTGGCGGCAGCCCTTGCTAAGCTAGTTTACCGCTACAACCTGCCAGAGATGATGACAATGTGGTCACTGTCAATGCCACAGGTGGGGGCGACGCTAGCGGCAACACTGGTCGGCTACCGAGCCGATATACTCGATGAAGGGGTGCTAAACAGCGTGATTGTCCTGATGCTGACGACCTCTACGCTCGGTCCGATTCTGACATCCCGATTTGCACCTCAACTGGATACAGCAACAACAGGTTTATCAACAGCCTTATCAGAGACTATCTCTCAAATCGAGGAGATACCAGAAGTATCACCTGAAAAGAGCGAGTTTACAGTAGTGGTGCCAATTTATAATCCGAAGACTCAGCGGTACTTGATGGAAATGGCAACCTTGTTGGTAAACCACGAAGGAGGCCGGATTGTTCCATTAGCGATCGCTCAAGCTTACGCACACATGGACTCCCCGGAGATGGACAAATCGCTCCGAAACAGTCAGTGGTTGCTCGAACAGGCAAACGAGTTGAGTCGAGAATTGGGCGTTGAGGCGTCACCGCAACTGCGAATTGAGTACGACGTTGCTCAAGGAATTAGCCATGCCAGTCGAGAACTCAATGCCAGCATGATTGTGCTAGGTTTGAGCGGACGGATGGGGTTCAGGGCACGCTTGTTTGGCAATGTGACGGATAGCGTGCTGTGGTCTGCTCACTGCTTAGTCGTAGTGGCACGCCTTTTAGATTCACCGCTAAAAATCCAGCGCATTTTGGTGCCGATAGAGAGCCTAACAACATCGGCGGTGCGTCCGTTACGATTTGCCCATATTCTAGCTGACATCAATCAAGCTCAAGTGACGTTACTCCATGTATGCGACCCTAGAACTCCAGAAAGCCGAATCGCGTGGACTAAATCTCAGTTGGAAGTGATGGTTTCCAGGTTAGTGCCTCATAATCCTGCGATAGAGATTCAGATCGTGCCACAGGACAATGTGACTGACGTAATTCTCAAGGCAGCTCAATCCCATGATCTTGTTGTATTGCGATCGCTCCGACGTCGGGTTGGTGCCGATGGATTGGCAATTGGCGAAGTAACGACCCCGTTAGTGCAGCAGCTGAGTTGCTCGGTTGTCCTGTTGGGAGAGCCACAGGGGACACTGACAAGTGTTCTTGCTGATAACTAATACCAAGTTGTAGTCTAATGTAGAACTTGCATCTTGCCTGCGGCTGACAGGCGAGACGCCTGTTCTACGTTTGACGTTTGAACGCAACTTGGTATAAGTCCTTAACCTGATGAAGATGAGTTGAATCCTCTGCCTTGAGGAGAGGTATGGGGATTTCCCTGTTGCCCGTTCCCTATTCCTTACTTCCCTTTAAAAGTTCTTCCAGTTGCTGCTTTTCCTGTTTCAATTCTTCTTCTTTCGCTTTCAACTGGGCCGCGGTCACTTCCAGTTGCTGTTTTTCCCGTTTCAATTCTTCTTCGAGCGTTTGAATTTGCTCGCGACGCGCTTCCATTTCCAAACGTTGGCGGGTCAAATCCTGGCTTCGCTGGGTTAGGTCTTGCCGCCATTGTTCGGTACGTTCTGCTTCCTCCTCTAAGAATCTGGGGCTAACCCCAGTAGTTAGATACTGTCGTACCAACTCCAATACCCAATCTTTAGCCTGTTGGATATTCACAACTTCTTGATTCTCAGAAAGATCGACCAACACTAATAGGTCTGGGGTCAGGGAATGGGTGTCGGTCAGGGGTACGTTTTCTGGGTTGATTACTGCCCAGGAATTCTCAGAGTGTTGGCGGGCTAGCAATTTCAGTTCTACCCTGCCTGTACTCTCATTATGTTGCACTTGGGCTAGGTGTAGCATTGACTGTCATTTGTTAGGTGTTAAGAGTCAGAAACAACGGTGTAGAAACAAAGGATTAGAGACTAGAAAAACTATAGTTAGATTCTGCCTCAGCCACTAAGGTTGAGCCTTCCTAGTTTCTAACCCTTGCATGCCAGTCTCTTATCTCTACAGTCGAGCGAGGCGATCGCGCAAAATTTCCGCTTGCTTTTGGGCCTCGGCTAAAGCATCTTTCACACCTTGCACGACTTCTTCCGGGGCTTTGCTAACAAAATTTTGATTCGCCAAACGCCCGGAAAGAGATTTTACGTCCGCTTCCACTTTAGCTAACTTTTTTTGTAACTTAGCGCGAAGGGCATCCACATCCACAACTCCAGATAGAGGAAGCAGGACTTGAACAGTACCCACAACACCCGCCATTGTTGTCTTGAGTTCGCTCTCCAGTGCTGGGATAATGCTCAATGTCTCCACCTTGGCTAAATCTTGGATGTAAGAGCGCCCCGCTTCCAGGATTTGACGTTCACTGGCGTTCTCACTTTGGAGGATAATTGGCACTCGGTCGCCTGGTTTGATATCTGCCTCAGCCCGGAGGTTGCGAATCGTGCGGATCGCACCAATCAGTAGATCGAACTGTTGCTCGAGTTCTGGGTTAATAAGAGCAGGGGAAGCAGGGAAAGCAGACGGTAAATTTTGTCCTAGCTCCTCGTGTACCTCTGCTTGTGTTGCTTTTTGTTCAATCCTCAGTTCCGACACTTGCGGTGGTTGTAGCTTGCCGAGAATCTCTTGTTTGAGCGATCGCGTTTCCACTGCCAACTCCTGGCGATTCGCAACTCGGAGTAAATAGCGATTAACAAACCAAATCGAGTATCCCAAACCAATCAGTTCAAAGGTTGTTGAGACTAAGGGAATGTCATTAATCGCATCGAGGGCTGCTATCACTACTCTCAGGGCAATCATCGCGCCCAAGAACAAACCAACTGTAATTAAGGGCTGTTGGTAGTTCCCGAAAAATTCTCCTGCGGCAGCAGGCAGTTCTGATAAAAACCTGGCAGCTTGGTTCCAGAGTTGCGCTGCTTGAGACAACGGTTTGTCTGGAGGGATTGGAGATTGAGAAGACGCGGAGAAGGGGAGATGGGGTGACGCGGAGAGTTCTTCTGCAAAATTCCCCGTGTCCCTGTGTCCCTGTGTCCCCGTGTCCCCGTGTCCCCGTGTCCCCGTATCCTCTTTCCCAGTCTCTGGATAACGTTGCACCGCCAAAACCGCGTCGGATTTTTGCGTCAGCGTATGCCAAATTTCTTCGGTGATGTGGGGCATAAAGGGATGGAGGAGTTTGAGAATTCCATCCAGCACATAGGCGAGAGTTTGTTGAGCAACCAATCGGGATGGTGAAGTGGCATCCTCACGCAGACGCGATTTGACCAGCTCAATATACCAGTCGCAGAAGTCACCCCAGATGAAGTCATAAAGTCCCTTAGCGGCTTCACCTAAGCCGTAGTTGTCGAGGGAGTCATTGGTTTGATGCACGACTTGATGGTAGCGCGAGAGAATCCAGCGATCGCTCAACTCCAATGTCTCTGCTGCGGGTTCACCCAACTCCTGTGGTGTCTTGCCATCCAAATTCATCAACACGAATCGAGCAGCGTTCCACAGTTTGTTGGCAAAGTTGCGCGACGCTTGCACTGATACCGACTCATCCGTCTTGCGATCGTACTCCATCCGGATGTCTTGACCGGCACCTGCCACTTCTCGAACCAGGGTGTAACGCAGGGCATCCGTGCCGTACTTGTCCATCAGCAATAACGGATCGATGCCATTCCCTGCCGTTTTGGACATTTTCTTGCCGTTTTCATCCAGCACGAGTCCATGAATGTACACGGCTTCAAATGGCATCTGATCGGTGAAATGTCCTGCCATCATCGTCATCCTGGCCACCCAGAAGAAGATGATGTCAAAGCCAGTAACCAGGGTTGTGGTGGGATAGTACGTTTCTAAATCTTTGGTCTGTTCAGGCCAGCCCATCGTAGAGAACGGCCACAAACCGGAAGAAAACCAGGTATCGAGAACATCGGGGTCTTGTTTTAGCTTGACATTTTCACCAAATTGTGCATTTGCTTTCTCCCATGCTTCATCCTGATTGTGAGCGACAACAAACGGGGTATTGTCGGTAATTTCCCCATCCGTTTCACTCACGGCATACCAGGCAGGAATTTGATGTCCCCACCACAACTGGCGGGAGATGCACCAGTCTTGCAGCTTCACCAACCAGTCGCGATAGACTTTCGTCCAGCGTTCTGGCACGAAATCGGGTGAATGCTTCTGGTCGAGGAAGTTCAACGCCCTGTCAGCTAGGGGGCGAATTTTGACGAACCACTGAGTGGAGAGGAGAGGTTCGATGGGGACTTTGCCGCGATCGCTATACGGCACTGTATGATTGTAGTCCTCTACCTTCACCAAGACGCCGTCTTCCTCTAAGCGCTTCACCACGTTCTTCCGGGCTTCAAAACGGTCTTGCCCTTGGAATAGTCCGGCATTTTCGTTCAGCGTGCCATCCTTATTCATAATATTGATGAAGGGCAAATTGTGACGCTTGCCCATCTCAAAGTCATTCGGGTCATGGGCGGGTGTCACTTTCACGCAACCCGTCCCGAACTCTGGGTCAACCAACTCATCCGCAATAATCGGAATTTCCCGCCCCATAATCGGCAGCATCAGCGTCTTGCCAATTAAATCCTTGTAGCGTTCGTCGTTCGGATTGACTGCAACCGCCGTATCGCCCAGCATGGTTTCAGGTCGAGTGGTTGCCACTTCCACAGAACCACTGCCATCACTGAGAGGATAGCGGAAGTGCCACAGATGCCCGTTGACCTCCTGGTTTTCCACCTCCAAATCTGAAACAGCAGACTGGGTGGCAGGACACCAGTTCACCATGTACTCACCCCGATAAATTAGCCCTTGTTCATAGAGTCGGACAAAGGCTTCAATGACGGCGTTGGATAAACCTTCATCCATCGTGAAGCGTTCCCGCGACCAATCGACCGATACCCCCAAACGTCGCAGTTGCTTGACAATTGTACCCTCAGACTCTCTCTTCCACTGCCAAGCGCGATCGAGATATTCCTCTCGTCCCAATTCGTTGCGAGTTTTGCCTTCTTTTTTCAGTTGCTTGTCCAGCATCGTAGATACAGCAATGCTGGCGTGGTCGGTTCCAGGTAGCCACAAGGTATTGCGCCCTTTCATCCGATGGTAGCGGACGAGGATGTCCATGATGGTTTGTCCCAAGGCGTGACCCATGTGCAAGCTACCGGTTACGTTGGGCGGTGGAATCACCATCGAGTAAGGTTCGCCCGGGTGACTGGGGTCAGCCTTGAAGACTTGGTGTTCTTCCCAGTACTTCTGCCACTTCGCTTCGGTGGTTTTGGGGTCGTATTGGGTGTCTAGGGTGGGTGTTGTTGCAGTCATGCTGGGAACACTATATGAAGACGAGCTAACTAAATTTTGCCACAGGGCTGGAAGCGGTAAGAGAGAACGAACCGCAGAGGACGCAGAGAACATAGAGGAGAGGTAAGGAGAGGTAAGAGAGGATGAGTGAGTTAGCAGGTTTGGTGATTGGGGCGGCGATTGAGGTGCATCGAGTGTTGGGTTCGGGTTTTTTGGAGTCGGTTTATGAGGAGGCGTTGGCGGCGGAACTTGAGTTACGGGGGATACGTTTTAATCGTCAAAAAGTGGTGGCTGTAAATTATAAGGGTCGCCGAGTTGGTGAAGGCAGGTTGGACTTATTGGTTGGTAACACACTCATTGTCGAATTAAAAGCTGTAGCGAACATCACCCCCATCCACGAAGCCCAAGTTCTCTCCTATCTCAAAATGACAGGCTACCCCCTCGGTCTACTCATCAACTTCAACGTCCCTCTCCTCAAAGACGGCATCCGCCGCATCATCCTCTCCTAACTCTCTCCTAACTCTCTCCTAACTCTCTCCTAACTCTCTCCTAACTCTCTCTGCGCCCTCTGCGCCTCTGTGGTTCGTTAAAAAACAACCAGCCTTTTGTATTACAAATGTATTATATCTAAATCTTCACCAATCGTTAATGAAAATATTAGGATTACACCTACTGGCATCGGTTACGCTACAAAAAGAGCCAGATGGAGTTTAGGGCTGGAATTGAAGAGTGCGATCGCTACTAAATGCTCGTAAACTTCCATCTCTATTTTCTCCCTCCTCAACCCTTACTACAGTAGCTATTGAGTTCAGTAACCACTTTATCGCTTTCCTGACCAACACTAACAAGCTTTTGCGAGATAGTATTCAAGTCTGATGAGACTTTCTGAAGCGTTCCTAAACTCTGTGGTGTTGTTTTTACTTCACTCAGTTCGGTCATAACCTTACTCATATCGCGGATTCCTTGACCAAGCTTGTCACCAGCTTCACCATAGCGTTTCTGGAACCCGATGATTTTTTCATCGGCTAACTCAACCGCTTTAATTTCTTGATTATACTTATCCCAATCGCTAGCAAATTTATTAAAGACAGTCGCCGATTGAGTAGCTTGTTGCTTGACAGCGCTGGAGTTGTCTGTACTCACAAGACTTGAGCTAGCTTTAATAGTCTCCTGCTGAAATTCAGCGACAAGAGGTTGTCCCTTGTTGATGACCTCAATCAGTTTATTGCATTGAGAAACCTTAGTTTCACCGCAGCCAGACACTAAAGCAGTAATAACGACACCAACCGTAGTTAAAGCGGAAGTTTGATGAAACGAAGACATGATTTTTTCCTTATAACGTATGGACTTCTTGCAAAGGCTAGTTTTTAAGCCAATCGTCATTTAAATTGCATCACCGCGTCTCCCTGTCTGGAGCGTCCTCCTGTTTTTTTGGGCAATTTGCATTATGCAGCTTAAAGATACATCAGCTTATTACGTAGCTATAGTACTTATCACCCTTATCCTCGCCATTTACGCAATTTGTCCAAGGAGATTATCGGGAGACAGACGCTACGTATTGGTAGGGGCACGATATATCGTGCCCCTACGATTGGTGGTTTAGAGAATTTTTTAGACTGAAGTCCCCCCATACAAATGTACTGATTTAGCCTAAAATCATTGCTCGGTAAAGGTTGTGGCTGTCGCCTCTCTAGAATACGTACCCATGTAAGT
>JAIUYC010000194.1 GCA_020216575.1 Coleofasciculus sp. S288
GCAATACTTAATGTGACCACCGAAGATATTCGTAACTGGTTTGCTCATTGTTGTTACTGTACATCATGAGTATGAGAAATGCTATATATTAAAGCATTTAGGAAAGTATTGCTGTCAGTACTATTTAATATTTTCAGGTGGATGATGATTGATATTCAGCTGTAGATATTTGTGAATAATCGTCATTTACTAGTCAAGATAGTTGGCTCTTGACCGGATTTGTCTTAGCTAAAAAGATGAGTTTTAGCGATAAAATAGTGCCATAAATCTATGCGAAAAAATCAATTATTTCAATTTACTTAATCTAGGTAATTTGACAGGCTCCCGTAACGCTAAAGCCGCATAAGTTATCCAGAAAAACTTTTTGTCTCCCAGTTTTCACAACTGATGAAAAATTTCCAGCCACATCTGCGGAATGTGGGTTAAAAACAAGTTAGGTGTCGAATCCCCAAACGTGCCAAGCGTCCCCAGAATCTTAGAAGGGCTACCCCCCGTCACTCGCGCCAGAATGTTCTGAATATCAGCAGGACTAAAGAAATAGGCTCCTCGGTTAGCATCAACATTAAATTCCAAAAAGCTGTGAAACAGATTCTGTCCTCGTGCCGCTCCACCCTGGATGACTTCAACAGGTAAGCCGTTGAAATCACGTACAACAACCGAATTTTCTGCCCCTAGAGTATCATCAGCTACGATATTGCTCTGAGCAAAGGCGCAATTTCCTGAAAAGGCGCTCATCTCCAAAGCACCAACCAACCCTAACCGCCAACCCCAACCTCTCAACCGTTGAACCATCTCAGTAGCTTCCCCTAATAAGCATCAGTAGCTTGACAAATGCCGTTAACTGAAGCGATTTGCACTCTCTGCAAAATCATAGGGGAAGCACAAGAGGGATTAGGAAAAGTATTGTCAAGTTAATTAGAGGAGAAATGCGATCGCTCTGCGAACCAGGTGTTAAGGACTAGGGGTTAGTAGGTTACTTAAGGCTACCCATTGTTGCACACTCAGGTCTTCTGCGCGAACTTGGGGATTAACTTCTAATTGTTCCAGTAAGTGGGTAATGCGATCGCGGTCTACCACGGATTTCAAATTATTTCGCAACATTTTCCGCTTACTGGAAAAGCCTAGATTCAGCAATGTTTCTAAACGCTTGGGGTCATCGGCGGGGGGTTCCACGACTCGTGGATGCAACCGCACGACAGCAGAATCTACTTTCGGGGGTGGGTGGAAGGCTTTCGCGGGTACGTCGCAGATAAATTCACACTCTGCTAGATACTGCACCCGTACCGACAACGCCCCAAATGCTCTAGAATCGGGTTTGGCGTACAATCGCTGTGCAACTTCTTTTTGCACGAGCAGCACGATTGAGTCATAGGCTGGCTCGACGGGTTGAGCAATATTACCCAGCAGCTTTTCCAGGATTGGGCCAGTGATGTTATAGGGAATATTAGCAACAACTTTATTAGGATTTTGGAAGTTGGGGAAGGACGCGAGTTGAGTGTCCAAGTCGAGGGTGAGGAAGTCGTCTTGTAGGAGCAAGAAATTTTCCTTCTCGCCCAGTTTTTTCGCTAAGAGTTCGCACAAGTCGCGGTCAATCTCAACAGAGATTAACGACTGGACTTCGGGCAATAAGCGGCGGGTAAGAATGCCGGTGCCAGGTCCGATTTCTAGAACGCGATCGCTTTTTTGCAGTTTTGCGGCTGCGACAATTTTGTCGAGCGCTTTCTCGCTTCGCAGCCAGTGTTGAGCAAATTGTTTCCGGGGTTGAGGAGTCATCTCCCAATTGTACTGGGGGATGAGAGTTGGGCGGCAGTTTGCCCAGAAGTTTCCGAAGGTGGAAAACGTCTGCTGGGGGTTCTCCCGTACTTGGGGTGAAAAACCCCGTTTTTGGGAATTGGTAATCGGTAATTGGTAATTGCTAATTCCTTACCCAGTAAGCATTTGACTTGATTAATCAAGTTTTATTATCACCCTAGGTACGGGAGAGGCATCTAGGTTTTTAGACCAGCAACTCTAATGTAAAATCTGCCCTCACCCGAATAGGGAGTATCCCGTTTTTGTAAAAACACGGTCGGCGGGGGAGCAGGAGAGCATTTAGATATAAATGCTCCTCATCCTTCTTTAAAGTTGCACATTTGGGATGCTCCCATCCGAATAAGACAGACCTGTTTAAAAGCGGGTTTCTGTGAAAAGGGTAATTTATGCCTTTTTTTAGGCTATAATTGTTTGTTTAAAAAAATGCGAACAAAAGACGAAATACAATTATTAAATCTTTGATGAAGTTACTTGGTATTAGGGTAAGTGAGCAGCTCCCTCTTGTAAACTTAAAACCACTGAACCTTTCTTAGTTCTTAAACAATTGAATTGTTCTTTTGAAACAATTCATTTAGGGTGACTGCCGCAGAAATAAACTATGAATAACTTCTCCAATTCTCAACAGCTACCCGAGCAATTGCATGATTTAAAGTCAAACCGTCAAGGTAAAGCGATCGCGTTTATCGACTTGGCAGTAGATGACTACGAAATTTTGATAGCTGGTGTTGAGCCTGGGACAGAAGCTGTACTGTTGGAAGCCACAACAGACGGTATTGAGCAAATTACTCAAGTACTCCGTGAAAGAACCGATATTAAAACAGTGCATTTGGTTTCCCACGGCTCATCAGGAAATCTACATCTAGGCTCAACTCAACTCAATGTTGATAACCTGCAAACTTACCGTCAATCCCTAGAAAGCTGGTTTAATCGCCAATCGGCAACCGACAACCAGCAACCTCAACTTCTGCTGTATGGTTGTCAAGTGGCAGCAGGAATGGTAGGTGAAGCCTTTGTTAAACAGCTCAGCCAGTTGACTGGGGCGAAGTTAGCCGCTTCTGCCAGTCTGACGGGTAATGCCGCCAAAGGAGGTAACTGGGAACTAGAGGTACGTACTGGAGAGATTGAAGCTCCTTTAGTATTTGCGCCACAGGTGAGGGAGGCTTACGCTGGAGTGCTGGTCGCCTTGACGGTGAGTTCTACGGCTGATGCTGGGGTTGGCTCTCTGCGAGAGGCAATTACGACAGCGAATAACTTACCAGGTCTGGACACAATCAGTTTTAACCTTAACAGTCCTAGTCTCATTTCTCTGACAAGTGGACAACTCGATATTACTGATGATCTGAATATCTTTGGGTTGGGTGCAAGTAACCTAACAATCAGTGGTAGTAATAACTCTAGGGTTTTCAATATTGGCGTTGACACTAGTGTAGAAATTGCTGATTTAACTATTACTGATGGGAGGTCTGACACTTTTGGTGGCGGACTCTTTAATGCAGGCAGCGTAACGCTGATTGGCAGCACCGTAAACAGTAACTCGGCTTTCGAGGGGGGTGGCATCGATAACAATGGCACCGTGACGCTGATTGGCAGCACCGTAAGCCGTAACTCGACTGAAGCAATCGGTGGCATCGATAACAATGGTATCCTAACGTTGATCGACAGTACTGTTAGCAGCAACTTCAGTGCCTTCTTTGCCGGCGGCATCGCTAACAGCGGCAGCATGACAGTTACCAACAGCACGATTAGTGGCAACTCAGCTCGCTTCATTGGCGGCATTTCTAACGATGGCATCCTGACGGTGACTAACAGCACTATCAGTAGTAACGACTCTGCCGGAGGCGGCGGAGGCATCAATAATAGTGGTACTCTGACAGTGACCAACAGCACCGTTAGTAATAACTCATCACTGGAAGGCGGCGCAGGCATCAATAATAGGGGTACTCTGACGGTGACCAACAGCACCATCAGCCGCAATAGCCTTTTCTTTGGTGGAGGAGCCGTCGCTAATACTAACAGTGGCAGCGCATCTATTGGAAACACCATTATTGCTGGAAACACTATTGAGGTTCCCGATGAACCTTTCTCCGGTAGCCCTGACGTTTTTGGGGAATTCAACAGCAATGGTTTTAACCTGATTGGTGATGCCACAGGTAGCACTGGTTTCGGCATCAACGGTGACCTAGTTGGTAGTGCTGCTAACCCCATTGACCCTCTACTCGGTCTGTTGCAAAACAATGGCGGTTCGACTGCAACCCTAGCTCTCCTACCTGGAAGTCCTGCCATTGATGCGGCTAATCCCAACAGTTTCCCTGCGACTGACCAACGGGGTGTGATACGCCCTCAACTGACGGGACCAGATATTGGAGCATTTGAAATTACAGAAGCTGAGTTAAATCCACCTCAGGCTGTCCCGGAACCTTTTTCCTTGTTTGCCTTAGGCTTAGTGGCAGTCTTGGGATTGTGCTGCAAGAGAAAATTTCAGGCTAAACTCTAACACAACTTGGAAGTAGGACTTACGCACAGATGCTACACAGAGTAGGGGCGAGGCATGCCTCGCCCCTACAGATGGTGGTTTAAAGGTAAATTTGCGTAAGTTCTGTTGGAAGGTTAACCGATTTGAAAACGAAAAATTAGGCATTTGAGACGATTTTGCGATAGCGTGAAGCGAAGCTATAGCGATAGCGAAGCGTTAGCGACGCAAGGAGCGTCGGAACGAGCGTCAGCGCTGCTGCAAAGCAGATCGCTGAAAGCCCTAGCTGTCGATTAACCTTCCAAACAGTTAGCCTACAGTCTCTTCCGCCAAGAACTCTCGTATATACTGATTCACAAGCTCGGGTCGCTCCTGCTGCACCCAATGACTACAGGTTGGGATGTAGCGGATTTGGAAGTTTCTAACGTATTCTTCCGTACCATAGGTCAATTCCTTCCCCAAAGCTGTATCCTTTTCACCCCAAATCATGAGAGTCGGTACTTCGAGTAAACTCCACTCCTGTTGCCCGATATTGCTTAAAGCATTGCGATAATAGTTAAGCATTGCGGTCAGTGCGCCTCGTTTTGCTGCGGCATCTTTATATGCTTCGATATCGGCTGGAGTGAACGCGCTTTTGTCAACTGCCATCCCCGTCAACGCATTAGCAAGGGCTTCGTAATCAAAGGCTTGCAACCACAGTTCTGGCAAGATCGGCAGCTGGAAGAAAAAAACATACCAACTCCGCATCAACTGTTGAGGATTCCGCAACCCTTCAGCAAATTTGGCAGGATGGGGGATGTTTAGGACAATCAGCCGTTCTACCATTTCGGGATGAGCATAGGTAAACTTCCAGGCGATCGCACCTCCCCAGTCATGACCGACCAAAATACAGCGATCGTACCCCAGTCCCCTAATAACGCCTTCAACGTCTTTAATAAACTCGCTCATCACATACGTAGATTCCTCTTGTGGCTTGTCGCTTTCGTTATAGCCGCGCAGATCTAGAGCCACAACCTTATAATCCTTAGCAAATTCTGGAATTTGGTGACGCCAAGAATACCAAAACTCTGGAAATCCATGCAGCATCAGCATTAACGGTCCTTCTCCTTGAGTCACGTAATGCAGTTTGACTCCATTGCTGATAACGTACTCGTGCTGCCACAGTCCCTCTAGTACTGTCATGACTACCTCCTAGCTATTTTTGGCAATCCTATCAACTTTTTCCTCGTGTAGTCTCTCTCCCTAAGAGAGATAAACTATAAACGCTTGCCCTTAGAGGGATGACAAGAGGGTATGGTCATAAGTAGTTGGTTGAGATTGACGCGGGGACACGGGGACACGGGGACACGGAGACGCGGAGAAATTTTCTGCTCATCACCAACGGGTTTTAACCGCACCCATAACAAGAAAAGTTACATCCGTATTCAACTTCAGTTGAACAGGTATAAAGGACGAAGACTTTTAAAGTTGAATTTAACACTTATGTCCTTTTATTTACGAAAAATAAATAGGGATCAAGTTCGGTTTATCTAAATTGATAAGAAGGTGTTTATATTGGGATTAGCAAGAAAACAGTATTCCATCAAAACCCTGCTTTTATCTCTTCAATACTCTACAAGAAACCTTGATGTAAATGGCTTTGATAACCTGAGATAAATCATCCTTCCGACTATAGTTAGTCTAGTTATTCTCTGTTATGTGAAAAACTATTTATTTTCTATACCTTCAGTGGTATTGGGAATAGCTAAAGGTTTCATGCTAAAGATTGATACGACTTAGTTAGGCAACAGATTAATCTGAGGAAGACTAGAAAAACTTTTAAAGAAAGGAGATTTAACCATGAAGTTCTCTAGTGTTTCTAAATTTCTTGGAGCGGGTGCGATCGCAGCGAGTTTAGTCGTTGTGCCTTTAACGCTTCCAGCGCAAGCACAGGATAATGCTCCCGACACCACCGCACAGCCAGTTCCGCCTAATCCCTTACCTGAGCATACCGAGCGGGATGATCGTGATTGGGGCTGGCTAGGTCTACTGGGCTTGGCTGGCTTAGCCGGTTTGGCTGGCAGGAAGCGCCCAGAAACAGTTCACCACGTCAATGGCGAGCCAGGTGCAAGCGTTCGTTCTGGTTCTAACTATCAATAGTCAAGTTGTCTTAAGTAAGGAGATTAAATCATGAAGATTTCTAGTTTTTCTAAATTTCTTGGAGCCGGTGTAGTTGCTGCCAGCTTAGCTGTTCTACCCTTAACTCTTCCGACACAAGCACAAAATACTGCTCCTGGAACTTACGTTGAGCCAGATGGACAAGTTGAAGACGTAGAAACCGAAAATGATTTCGATTGGGGTTGGTTAGGTCTACTCGGTTTAGCTGGATTAGCTGGATTGGCTGGTAGAAAGCGCCCAGAAACTGTACGGACGTACCAGGTCAGTAGTGACCCCAATGATGTAAGAGTTCGTTCGGGCTCTGACTACCGCTAATTCAGTTGTACGGTTTCACGATGCGGCGGTAAGGAAGCCTCTTTCCAACACTGGGTGATACCAGATCCTATTCTATAGCCTCCTTTTATATCCTATTCGTAGAGACGTTCCGCCGGAACGTCTCTATAGCGTTTCTCGGCCCTTCTGGGATACATCTAGATTCACGATTCGTAGGGGCGGGTTTCACCAAGATATCTGCTTCCCACGGCTCAATCGAAATCATT
>JAIUYC010000195.1 GCA_020216575.1 Coleofasciculus sp. S288
ACAGCAGCAGGTTTTCCAAGCTGGCATCGAACAAAAACCGGATGGCAGTTGGGGCAGCAAGTTTATTGTCCCCGCCCGCGATCAAATTTTTGAAGACGTGATGCGGGTTGCAGGACTTACCGCCGCAATTGATACTCCCACCCTTTTCATCCAGCCAGAAAAAGGGGTTAACCGCACGAATTGGCAACTGAAACCCTACAAAACCTATCTGAAAAACTTAAGGATTTCCAAAGTTCCTGGCAATCATTGGCCTTTTTGCTAGAACCGGAAGCGTTCAACCAGACTGTAGAGGCTTTTTTGCACGAGCAACGCCAGAATTGCTTCACACCTTGACAATTTTCGAGGATGTCTGAAAAGTATCCGAGAGTGTTTGATCCCCCCCCACCCCCCTTAAAAAGGGGGGAGCCTCCTGGAGGCTTTGCCCTTAACATCACGGGGGGAACCGAGCTACTCAGCTACTCAAAGTCCCCCTTTTTAAGGGGGATTTAGGGGGATCGTCAGTGGTTAAGCGTGTTAATAATAACTTTTCAGGCATCCTCTTAGATTTGAGATTTTGGATTTTAGATTGACTGATGAAAACTACAACCTTTTCTTCCGTTTACGGCCCTGTATCTTCGTGGCGATATGGCCGTTCCTTGGGAATTGACCCGATTGGTCAAGTATCGGTTTGTTCCTTTAATTGCGTTTATTGCCAGCTAGGGGAAATCGAACAAAAAACATGCGATCGCGCTATCTACGTTCCCACTGAAAAAATTCTAGACGATTTGCAAGCGTTTGCTCCTTGGGAAGTTGATATCATTACCCTTAGCGGTAGTGGTGAACCCACATTGGCGCTGAATTTGAAGGAAATTCTTACCTCAATTAAGCAGCGCACGGGACGTCCTATTCTGGTGCTAACTAACGGCACTTTACTGCGAGATTCAGATGTTCGCAAGGCGCTATCATGGGCTGACAAAGTATCCGTTAAACTTGATGCCTCATCACCCGACCAACTACGGCGAATCAACCGACCTGTGGCTGGAATTAATCTAGCGGATATTCAAGCGGGAATCCAGAAATTTCGGGCAGAATTTAGCGGAGAACTCGCCATTCAAACCATGGTTTTGACCCCTTGGGACGCGAAGGTGCCAGCTGATTATATTCACATTATCCAAGCGATCGCACCCGATGAAATTCAACTCAATACGCCCAGACGCCCCAAACCCATCACTCGCCAGCTAGAGGGACGGGGAAATCACACGACGGAGCGAGAGTTTTCCTATCCAGTACAGGTGCTTAAATGCGTAAGCACCAGTGTTATTCAGGACTTGGCAACCCTAATCCACGATACTACGGGGATTTTTGTACGTTTTTCTCCTGCCTAGGACTATAGCTGAATCACGATTTGGCTGTGATATGGCGGTTCTCAAATGATTGGAGTAAGGGCGGGTTTATTAGATTGAGCTGTGAGAAGCTGATATCTGGGTGAAACCCGCCCCTACGACTCTTAATCTAGGTGTATCAACCTTAGAGTGAAATCGTATGAGTTGCGGGTACGCTTGTTTCAGTGTTTGCCAGCATGCTTTGCGATCGCAACTCCCCTGTTGTAAAAAAGGTTAAGAATTGGTTAAACTAGGGGGAGTTTAATAAAAATGAACAAAAATAGCTACTTTTTAAATGCTCAAGGTAGGAACCTTGATTCGGGTTATTTACCCACAATATGCCGCTGGTGTTCAAGGGCGTATCCAAGCTCGTGAAGAATCTGGCCGTTGGATAGTCAAGTTAGAAGAAAATCCAATTAATTGGAGTAATGAGCCTATATTGTTATCTTTAGATGAATCAGACTTTGAAGTAATTGATCCAAATTGACCTTTTAACCTCGGGGTAAAACACGGAGGCTCTCAGCTTCTAGTATTTTGGTAGAGACGTTCCGCCGGAACGTCTCTACGACTATAAAAGCGGATTTGGTATCACTCCTTCAGTAGTGCTTCTCCACGACGGTAAAGTTCGCGAGCATAATCTGTCCAAGTCCCCTGCCCCCAGTACCGAAAACAACTCGTCTGAAGCAATAAGTTGTACAGCAAGGCTTGCTGATAGTCAAACTGCTGAGTGACAGAAGGATTTTGCTGCACTAGGGGGTCATACTTGAGGTGAAAGGCAGCGCTGAGTTGATTCATTGGACCTAAAACATTTTCGTAGTCTTTAACCCAACTTAAATGATTCGTCCAGGATGCACCATCCATGTGAAATTGGTGATCGGTTTCGTTTAATTTTGCGATCGCTTTTTCCACGGCTTCCGGTGTAGCCTTATCTGGCTCAACCTGCTGCCAAATCTTGTGCTGATTAATCGCTTGACAGGTGGGGTAATCTTCTGGATTCACCCCTGCTGCCTCAATCAGTTCCAAATATTCCGTGCCGTTCATGGGAACAACACCGGTTTTCCCCCCACCTTGCTCTCGGATTTCATAATAAATCCTGAAGAAATCGCGGGGATATTCGTTCATCATCACGCCGCCGTTTTCCCCGTCTGCAATTTGGGTAACCAAAGAGGGAACCGTGACATTACCAATCTGCTGCTTGCCTCGCCCTTTTGCTTCAAAATAAGGCTGCATCTGAGCGACTAACTTGGTATCTGAGCCTTGAGTTTTAATCAAGGCCGTAATACTAATCGTTTCTCCGTGAGAATTGCGGGCAACCAAACGATTTGGGATATATTTCTGTTCCTGCTGCAACCCCGAACCATTCAGGTTTTCAACGGCATGTTCCTGTACCATCAACCAACGATAGCCGCATTCTTTCAGGGCTTTGATGTATTCATACAAGGTATCTGGGTGATTGGGTAGATGCATTTCTGGCGGCGAAAAGCCCTTAACGCGCTTCAAAGCGTCGTAGCCAAAAGTGGCAGCAAAGTAATGTTGCCATGCCTGGATGTGAAGTTTGATGTCAGGAATTGGCGTTGAGGGAACGACGGAATGACTCCACATCGTCCCTAGCCATTCCACATAGGGTTGATACTGGCGATCGCAAGTGATGCGCTTGAGATTGTTAAGGATATCGTCTCGCCCCATTTGGCGCAATCCCCACAACAGATTGCCCGAATAGTCGAGCATAATCCGAGGATTGCAGCCCTCAGAAACGAGTTGGGGAATAAACTCTCCCATGCGGCTATAACACCAGGCAAAGGGTTCCGCATTATGGTTATCCCCTTCCTGGGGATGCTCAAACATGTACTGGAGATTGCTGATGAGTTCGCCATTCGCACCCGCAGGGATAGTGGGTTGGTGCATGTGGAGGGCGCAGGCAAATCCCGCTGTGATGTCGTCTAGGCGGAGATTTGTCGTGGGGAGGAATACAGGTTCGTTGTGGTTCGCCACTGCTGTGATTTCTGCCTCCCAACCGCAAATATTGGGTAAGCCCGATTTCAGTTCCTCTAAGACAGGTAGGTTGGGAAATGGTACCGTTGCAGTCATGGAACTTCCTCAATGCTCGCTATTCGGTTAAAGATTCGACTGGAGAAGCAACCTCACTCTCGGCGTTCGGTTTAGGTGAATTTGGTCGGAGGAGCAGACTAACACCAACAGCCCAAGCAATTGAAGCCATCCAGCCTGCCAGAATATCACTGGGATAGTGAACTCCTAAGTATAGCCGCGTCCAGCCAATCGCAACTACAAATACACTCCCAAACACCAAAATCATCCAGCACCAACGACTGCCCCAAGTTAAAATCACCAACACTGCTACCAGTGTCATGCTAGACATGGCATGTCCGCTAGGAAATCCAAAGTCTAGCTCTGGAGTGGGTGACTCCCACAGGTGAGGGCGCACTCGATGGAGCAAAACCTTGGCGGTACGGTTGATAACAATGCTTCCCAGGAGAGTGACGACCAAATACGTCAGCGATCGCCACTGACTTCGGAGCAACAACATGAGTCCCACGACAATGGCGATCGGAAACACTCCCCAGAATACACCAAACTTGGTCAGCGTTACTGCAAAAGCATCCAGTTGTGGCGACGCTGTCAAATGAATGGCTAACAAGATAGGCACATCCCACGGGAAACCGCCTTCGTTCTCCCAAACCTCCTCGGCAAGTTCACCGAAGCCTTGAAACGGTAGATACACGCCGAGCAAAAGTAACAGTAGCGATCGCCAATGGGCAACGATCAGCTTTTGGAGAAAGGTTAGGAAAGACTGGAACAGCGTCCAGAGGTCAAATTTAAACATTCGCCTAGCCGTGGATATTTTTTTGCTTGGAAATCCTTAGCTTTCTTTTAACAGAATTCCCACACTAAAGGCGCGTCTCCAGTCTCTCACCCCTTCCCTTCAGTTCTGGAAGAGTGTGATCAAAACCAGTTGGTGAGGTGCAGACAATTTCTCCACGTCCTCATGTCCCCGCGTCAGTCTCAACCAACTACTTATGACCACTCCCCTCCTGGAAAGCTATCTTACCTGTGACGGCAGACTTGAGCTAACCTCCATCGCCTGCTTGCTGTACTTTAACTGCTTCCACAGCGATTTCACCTGTTCGTAAGCCTGCTCTGAGGAAAGTTTGCCACCCGTTTGGAGAGCAGTAATGTAAGAGACTTTTTGCGCAAATTCTTGCAAATTGGCGTTGAAGGCTAAATTTTCAGGCGTAACTTGCCCGTAGTAGCGACTTTGGGGGTAGAGAAAGCTATTCTTGCTCATCTCAGCTGGATTTACCATTGCCACCTCCCTTTAAGTTTGGATTTTAACAGCTTTTCTTTACCCCATCTTAACCTATGCTTAAACTAGACTCGATAGGATTAAACGTTTTAGAAAAATAACGTAAACATCACTTGGGGCTGCTGGCAGAAGCCGATAGTAGCAGCCGCATTGTTAGAAATGATCGACCTAAGGATAGGTCTTCTATATCGTTAGCTAGATTTGGACTGATTAATTCGCTAACGGCTGAGTACTAATACCCTCAAGCGTTAGTGCTTCATTAATCTCCCCAACGGCTAAGCCCTTTTCCGAGTCTCGTTTTTTTGTTGGTCTGCAGTGTGGAACCTTTCCTGAATTAAGATTCGAGGCGGCTTGTCATCCTTCTTAGCTTCTTGATCGCGTCCATCTCGCAACTGAGTCAACTCCTTAACTGATTTGCCCAGGATTCGCGAGAGGACTCGCAACTGAGTATTGCTGATGTCTTTGCCCTCGTAAATATCTTTGAGTACTTCGGGAGACAATTGGTAAGCAGCACAAAAGGGAATAAACTCTTTGTCGCTCATGTCCAGTTCTTTTTGCCGATCGCGAAGTAAGTAAGCAATCGCTCCCGTCCCATGCTTTGGGCGATCGCTCTTTTCGAGATACTGTTTCATCAGCTCCTCGACTTGACTAGGGTCGCCACCCGACTGTTCGATCAAGTCAAGGCAAGCCAATTTGAGTGCGCTGCGTAGCCTCTCGTCCTCATTTAACACTTCAACAATGCGGGTAGCAAAGTCTGGCGTGCAAAATCCAACTCCTACCCCCTTATAGGAAATGGGAAAGTAGGGGTCATAAGGGTTGAATTTCCAAGCTAAAGGTTTATTCGGTAGAGACATTTATCTAACTTTTGAGGTACATGCAGAATATCAATGTTATTGACTAATTTTGCCCAAATCTCTGACTAAAGACAGTTGCCTAGAATGCAAACCTTCCTCAAAACTCACAATTATTGTCCTTATTGCTAGATTTAGCCCCTTATTCAGGGGGTTTCTGCTGAAAATAAAGAAAAAGTAAAGTATTTAGATCCACGAGTCGTAGGGGCGGGTTTCACCGAGATAGATGCTTGCTACGGCTCAATCCAATAAACCCGCCCTTGCTCCAATCATTTAAGAACCGCTAAGTAGGTAGGCACAAATAAACGATGATATGTCAACAAATGTTAAGAGACTAAAATCCTCTTCCCTTCTGCCCGATTGGTGAGCCTGTCGAACCACTGCCTTGTCTCAACGACAAATATTAATGCCGACCTACTTATAGACAAAAAAACGCCCCTAAAGTTAGGTGGGCGCGAATACTCGAACATCTTTAGTGCCAGGAGGTGTTCACCTGGCGACCCATTACCAATTACCCATTCCCCAAGAATCTGTTGTAGCCATAAAGTGAAATGGGATTAGTAATGAGTACCGGATTTGCGATGATGGACAGCCGTCACCCCATCGGACTGTAACAGCTTGCCATTGCTAACAACCCCATAGACGAGCCAGTGATCGCCGCATTCCATCCGATTTTCCACGGTGCATTCCAGATAAGCGAGGGCATCCGTGAGAATCGGGCAACCATTTTCTGCGTCTTGAGCCGCCACTCCGGCAAATCGGTCTTCACCAGGAGCAAAGGGTTTGAGGAAATGCTTCATCAAACCGAGATGCTTGCCTTCTGCGAGAACGTTGATTACAAATTTGTCGCCTGCATGCATGAGCGATTCAATTGCTCGGTCTTTGGCGACAGCAATCGTGAGTCCCGGAGGACTAAACGTGGCTTGAGAAACCCAGTCCGCAAGCATTGCCCCCGTGAGTTCTCCCTGTTTGGCAGTGACAATACATAGAGAGCCCACAATACGTCCTACGGCTTGCTCGGTACGGGCTGCTTGAGAATCCGTTGCGGGTTGCCTTGCTGTTCGGACTTTTTTGGCTTTCTTCAGGGCTTGAGCAAAGTCAGTCCCCGATTCTTCGCAGTATTTGAGGGTAACATCTGTCGGTTTGAACTTGACTCGAATGGTTTCAAAGCCAAATTGATATCCCGCATCCCGGAATTTACTTTCAATTAAGTCAATGGCTTCACCACTCCAGCCAAAGGAACCGAAGACTCCTGCGAGTTTGGTTTTCGTGGCGGTAGAGAGGACAATGCCGAGGGCGGTTTGGATAGGGGTTGGAGCATGACCACCGAGGGTTGGGGAACCCATGATAAAGCCGTCTGCTTTCTCGACAGCCGCTCGAACCTCAGCCGAGTCGGCGACTTCGCAGTTAATCGATTCAACACCAACACCAGCTT
>JAIUYC010000196.1 GCA_020216575.1 Coleofasciculus sp. S288
ACTCAGAGGCTTCCCAGGGCAAAGAAAAAATTCTACCGGGTTTGGAGTTTCTAGACCAGCACGATGGAAGTTTTCCACTAGTTCCGAAAACAGGGGAGGCAGGGGGGAATTTTTACGGATGGGTTATTTCTGCCAGCCTCCACTAGAGCTTAGGTACTGAAGCTTGATTAGTGCTGAATTCTTGTCAAACTCGATTAACCCATCTCCGCTGCTGCGGTTAAAGCCTGAAATCTGGCGGTTTCTGCCAGCGCTGGGTTGATCCCAAACCAACGACCTAATTCATCCCGGTATTCGTAGACAAACATACTCCGCAACAGGGTTTGATATTCTTTTTCACCTTTAATGACCTGCTGTTGCATGACTTGAAGCAATAACTCCCATTCTTCCTGATCGACAGCTAAGCCGAGATCGTCGCGGTAGCTTTTAATCACGCTCTCCAAACAACTGCGTGGCAAGGGGGGATCTTCTTGTTGCAAACAGCTATAGAGCAGTCCTAACAAGTGACGGACATGCCCACCACTGATGCGGCACAGCCGGTCGAGAGTGTCTGGCTCGTCAAAAACTTCTGGGATTAGCTTCAGCCTAGCTTCAGGCTCAACATCGGGAAAGGCTCGTGCTAGTACTAACTGTCGCAGCAATCCCATTCCTTTTGGAAAGTCACCCCCATCGCGTGTCTGCACGGGAACCATCGGCAACACCTTAGGCGCTACCCCGCCCCCTAGGCGATTTTTGAGAGCTTCGTACTCGTTGGAGAACATCAAATCCAAGGGCAGGGTGTAAACAACATGGCAATTTAAGCGCCGTAACTGAGCGCCACGGTCAATGAACAGATACTCCGGCTGTGAGCGCCCTGATGGTTTGATCGAACTATCGACCCGGTCTAGATTATCCACCACCACGACCAATCCTCGTTTGCCGCGCCACTTGAGTTCTTCAATTGCCCGTCCCAAAATTTCTTCGTTGATGGCGTTCAAAATGCCCTGAGTCCGGGGTTCCAAGTGCTGTCTGAGCTGTTCGCGCAGTTGGGGGCTGTCTTTGGTTTTAGCCGTAATTTTACCAATGCCGAGGGAGAGTTCAGCTTCCCCGGATAGCTCGATTGGAGTCTGCAAGAAGTCTTTGATATCGCTAAACAATCGAGCAAAGTACTGAGGTCGGAGGTGAATGCCAATAGATTCCAAGCTTTCGCTGACTGACCTAGCGATGCTGAGCAAAATATCGCTGACATCAACATCTGCCATGTCCAAGTCTTTGCTGGACTCAAAATAAACGACATGGAATTGTTGCTGCTCTAACTGAGCTTTGAGTCGAAGCAGTTCTGTAGACTTTCCGCAACCGATATGCCCTGTAAACAACTGACAGGTCGGTTCATCGGGTGAAAGGCGGGTGATGGTTCGTCCTAATGCCTCGACAATTCTGCCGCCCCGCACGGAAGAAAAATCGATATAGTACTGAAGATCTTCAGGATTTCCCACGACAAGGGTTTTCGCAGGATTACAGGCTTTGAAAAATGATAGCAGATGCAGTTTCATGGTTAATACTTTACAGACCTCAATGCGATCCCAGGCTAGGGGTCAGTGCCCATATCCATCTTTGGTATGAATGAGGGAGGAGGGCATAGGGGGAGCAACCCGTTTGTCTGAGAGGAACCCCACCAACTAGTGTCTGACCCCACCCTGCCCCCCATGCTCTCAAATTTACAAGCATGTTTCCTGATGTCCAGTTGTTTGCGGCTGTAAATCTTGAGAGCAAAGTTTTGGGGGTGTCTTTCTCCGCTTTCGGGAGAGAGGTACTTTATTAGAGAAGTCAAAACGACCTGAAAAAGGAGTGTTTAAATGGGAGAAGTATCTCGGCTTGAGGGTTAGAAAGTCGATCTCACGGACTTGATCTGGTAGATCTTAACTTGTCCTCAAGTTCCTTTAAGAAGGAATACCACTAAGATTTAGATCCTTTTTGATTGATTGGTAGTAGATGGCAAGCATTGCGTCAGTCTCTCAGGAACAATTGACCAATCGGCGCAAAAAGCTGCGACGGGCACGCCGAATGAGATCGTTGCAAGCGATGTGGCGATCGCTCTTTGTCGGCGGTTTGGCAAGCGGTTTAGTCTGGGCGATTACGTTACCTGATTGGGTAATCCGTCAACCGGAACAAATCGTGATCGAGGGGAATCACTTTCTTTCAGCTCAGACGATTCGTTCGCTGCTGCCGATGTCTTATCCGCAGTCTATCCTGCGAGTTGAACCCGAAGCGATCGCAAAGTCACTGGAATCCCAAGCCCCCATTGCCGAAGCTACAGTAACGCGCCAACTTCTTCCCCCTGGATTAACGATACAAGTTAAAGAGCGCAAGCCAGTGGCAATTGCTGTGGGCATCGCACCCAAAGGGGCGATCGAGGGAACGAAAGCGGTGCAAAACGCTAAAATATCGCAATCTACTTCAGCGATCGGGTTATTGGACGAACAGGGTGTCTGGATGCAGCTGAGCAACTATCCTCAATTGGAGCAAAACCAGGAGTTACCCAAGCTGAAAGTGATGGGTCGCAGCGAACACTATCAAGCTTACTGGTCGGAAGTTTACCAAGCCGTAAGCCGTTCTCCTGTCAAAGTTTTTGAGATAGATTGGCAAAATCCCACTAATTTAATCCTGAAAACCGAGTTAGGAAATGTCCATTTGGGTCCTTACACTTCTAGGTTTCCCGACCAACTGGCTGTGCTTGATCGCATGCGGGAATTACCCACCCATCTCCAGTCCAGCAAAATCGCCTATATTGACCTCAAAAACCCAGACCTGCCAGCGATTCAGATCAAGAAGGGAAGTGAGACTGAAAAGCCGAAGCCTCATTAAGATTAAGAAGTGAAGCACCTATCTGGACTGCATTCAAGTCCCCTGCCAAATCCCGCTCCGCTACCCTTGACAATCGGACTCTTCGAGACCGTCAACGCCTCTACTAAAGCGTTCGTTGGTTTTTCGATTAACTTACCCTATAGTTGTCTCAGATTGCTACCTGTAACTGATAAAGTTGTTTATCGACATTGACTTATTGCAATGACGCTTAATAGTAAACTAGGGCTTGCCCATCAAAGCTCTCATATCACCGAACAGGCTGATCTCTCCGTCGGAGTAGAGAACAGCTTTCAGTTTCCTAACACTGGGCTACAGTTCGGTCAACCTTATGATTCCAAGGGAATACCTAGGGAAGAGACCAGGAGTGACAATATCGTGCCAGGTAGCGTTGCCAAAATTAAAGTTGTTGGGGTTGGCGGAGGTGGAGGCAATGCCGTCAACCGGATGATCGCTAGTGAGGTGACTGGGGTCGAATTTTGGTCGATTAACACGGACGCTCAAGCCCTCTCCCAAAACTCTGCCCCCAGACGGTTACAAATTGGGCAGAAGTTGACGCGAGGACTGGGTGCAGGAGGAAATCCAGCGATCGGTCAAAAAGCGGCTGAGGAATCTCGCGACGAAATTGCCCAAGCACTGGAAAATACCGACCTCGTTTTCATTACGGCTGGAATGGGAGGCGGAACGGGTACGGGCGCGGCATCCATCGTAGCGGAAGTGGCAAAAGAAATTGGTTCGCTCACCGTTGGCGTCGTCACCCGTCCCTTCACCTTTGAGGGCCGCCGTCGCACCAATCAGGCGGAGGAAGGTATCGCCGCTTTGCAAAGCCGAGTGGATACCCTAATTATTATTCCCAACAACAAACTGTTGTCGGTGATTTCCGAACAGACCCCCGTTCAAGAAGCCTTCCGAGTTGCTGATGATATCCTGCGTCAGGGGGTGCAGGGCATCTCTGATATCATTACCATTCCAGGCTTGGTTAACGTTGATTTTGCCGATGTCCGGGCAGTCATGGCAGATGCTGGTTCGGCATTAATGGGCATTGGCGTGGGGTCTGGGAAATCGCGAGCCAGAGAAGCCGCGATCGCAGCTATTTCCTCGCCCCTGCTCGAATCATCTATTGACGGAGCCAGAGGCGTCGTCTTGAACATCACTGGCGGGAGCGACCTGACGCTCCATGAAGTCAATGCAGCGGCGGAAACCGTCTATGAAGTCGTCGATCCCAATGCCAATATCATCTTTGGCGCGGTGATTGATGACAAAATGCAAGGCGAGATCAGGATTACCGTTATTGCTACTGGCTTTAGTGGAGAAACCAAGCCACCATCCCCCCCAGCCAGAGAAGTCCCCCGTAATAGGCGACCCATGCCACAAACACCGCCCCCTCCACCTAGCTATGATCCCAGACCTCCACAACCTGGATTGGACATTCCCGAGTTTCTCCAAAGACGGCGTCCTCCGAGGTAGGCGTTTTAAATGTTAGACCAGGCGTGATTTAGCGCGTTTTGGATTTTATATCGGGTAATGGTTAGTGATTAATGGTTAATGGTTAGTGGTTAATGGTTAATGGGAAAGGAAGGCTTTAAAGAGCAAGAATTTACCAATCACCAATTACCAATGCTTGATTATGACAAGCCAACATCAATCCAACCTACCCGTTGCTCTGACAATTGCCGGTTCTGATAGCGGCGGTGGTGCAGGGATTCAAGCGGATTTGAAGACATTTGCGTTTCACTGCGTTCACGGCACGAGCGCTCTAGCGTGCGTAACTTCACAGAATACGCTGGGTGTTACGCGGGTGGATGCGCTACCAGCAGCAGCAGTTGTGGCTCAAATAGAGGCAGTGGTTAGCGATATTGGTGTCCAGGCGACTAAAACAGGAATGCTCCTAAACCAAGACATCATTAAGGCGGTGGCATCTGAGGTGAAGGCTTTAGGTCTCGATAACCTGGTGGTAGATCCGGTGATGGTATCTCGTACCGGAGCGCAACTGATTGATGATGAGGCGGTGGCGTCCTTGCGAGATGTCCTGATTCCCAGGTCAGCGATTGTAACGCCCAACCGCTATGAAGCTCAGATTTTGAGCGGTTTGGAGATTCATACCCTCGATGATATGCAAAAAGCAGCTCAACGCATTCATCAACTAGGATCGTTAGCTGTCTTAATTAAAGGGGGAGGGATGACTGGGAACCTGCGTGGTGTAGATGTTTGGTTTGATGGGCGTCAGTTATTAACTCTGACAACCGAGCATGTGGAGACATCTAATACTCACGGGACTGGCTGTACCCTAAGTAGTGCGATCGCAGCGAATTTGGCTCTGGGGAAAGACCCCCTATTGGCGGTACGATTGGCAAAGGATTACGTCACAACGGCATTAAAGTACGCCCTGAATATTGGTCAGGGAACTGGCCCGGTGGGACACTTTTTCCCGTTATTAACCTTCGGACAAAAATAATGATCGATGAAGTATGGAGAATGATGAGCAGAAGACAAAAGGTTCGTGCCACGAACGCAGATAGTAGCAGATATTCATCATTCATCATTCATCCTTCATCGTTTCCGAGTTATACCCTGAATTTGACGGTGGATGCGAGTACGGTTGATTAGATAGCAATTTTCTGAAACAATTGCTGCTTTCAGGCTTAAATTTTGGCTATTCTTGCCTTACCAAAGTTTTGCTATACTCGTGACCGCTAATTCCCGGATTAATCCACCTATGCAAAACCCGCCGACCAACCGTTACACGCCACCCGCCTCGACCAACACTTACTCCCCATCTGTCCCGATTTCTGTCTACCGGGAGTTAGCCGCTGAGTTGCAGGCAGCACAGGCGATGCTGGAGTCACTGAATGCTCAAAATCAACAGTTGCTCAAACAAAATCAACAGTTGCGAGACGAAGTTGCCAAAGTCATTCACTCAGCCCAGCACCTTCAGCAGGTTCTCGATGCGTCTAATCCAGTGAGTAGAGTGGAGCCGCCTCGCTCGCGAACAAGTATGCCGCCGGAACCTCGTCCCGTCGTGCCGCCCCCGCCACCTCGCCCAGCAGCACATGCTCCATCCGTCGAATTTCCACCTCCTCCTCACGAATCCGAACCTGCTTCATCCTCCTATAGAGAGACGTTGGTCATCGAACAGGAAGAACCTCGCCCCCGCCGCACTCCACCGTCAGAGGGTGTTTCAGACATTAATGGCTGGATGTTAGTCGTAGCTATCTTGCTAATCGTGTTGACAGCCTTTGGCACGGGCTTTTTGATCGTGAAGCCACTGTTAAATAACAACAACAATCGTTAAGCTGACGAATAGCTCTCAGGTTGATGAGTGGTATCGGTGTTAGAACAGGCGTGTGTTTACCGCTTCATTCGCTTCAAAAAGCGCCCATAGCACGGACGAAAACCCGTTACCACGGAATCTAGTTGGCTCCCCGATAAAAACTGTTTAAGACGCTTCGTAGACTACTCTGTTGGTTCTAATTTTTATAAGTTAGTGGAAATTGCCTGAACCGGACAGGTAGGAATGCACTGCTCGCAGACGATGCAGCGCGATCGCGTAAAGTTGAGTTTAAAGGTTTGTCGGTCGAGCGTCAGGGCTTCGGTAGGACAGACGCCGGTACACAAGCCGCAATTGACACAGCTGTCTTCATCAATCAAAATCTCGCGGCTAACCAGGGAAACATGGATGTCTTGCGATCGCATCCACTCAATTGCTGCATCCAACTCATCAATGTCTCCCGACAGTTCTACGACCAGTTTACCGATTTGATTGGGTGCGACTTGGGCGCGGATGATATTCGCCGCCACATTGAAATCCTTTGCCAGTCGGTATGTTACTGGCATTTGAACCGTGCGTTTGGGAAAGGTCAGCGTTACCCGTTTTTTCATAGTCTTGTTAAAGTGTTTGTGTAAAAGATAACGAATTATAAATTTGGTTAAGCATGGCTGCGAATTCACCTGACTCAGTACCGACATCTCCTGAAGGAAATCAAGGTATCAACGGTACTCGCATTAGAAATTTTGTAATTGCGCTAGTTGCGATCGCTCTCGGTGTTCTCCTCTTCCTAGGATTGCAAACCGAGACAGGTTCTACTACCCTAGACGCTCAAGCAGAGGAAGCCACACC
>JAIUYC010000197.1 GCA_020216575.1 Coleofasciculus sp. S288
AGATAGACAGAATTAAACGTAACGACGCTCCAGAGGGGGAGACGCGAGGACGCGGAGAGTCGAGAATTCCCCGTATTGCCGTGTCGTCGTGTCAGATACCACGACTGAATGCAACTTCATATCAAATTAAATCAGTAAGCGAGGTTAGGGATTCGTGGTTAGTAGTTAGTCAAGAAAAACCGCTACCCATTAACTACTAACTACTAACCCCTAAGCAGCCTAAAGAAATCTGTCGGAGAAAAAGCCAGATAGTGGGCAAATTGCTGAAAATATCAGTATAACAGCCATGTTGGATAACGTGTTTTTGCAGGATAATTTTCCTCTCCGACAAGCTGCTATGAAAAAAAACCAGATGATAGTTACTGAAACATCCAGGCTGCTCCTTCGATATTTTTCCTGGGATGACTTGAACGACATGGCTGCCATTTATGCTGACCCGGTGGTCATGACATTCAGAGGGGGTCCCCGAAACTACGAGAACACCAAGCAGCACTTCAAGTGGATCTTCGAGAACTACAAGAAACCCGGCTTCGAGCTGTGGGCGATCGTTGACAAAGCTGATAACAAGTTTATCGGTAATTGTGGGGTAATTCCTCAGGAAGTCGATGGACAGCCAGAAAATGAAATGGGTTACATCCTGGCTAAGGAGTACTGGGGGCGAGGACTGGCAACAGAAGCCGCCTGTGCAGTTCGGGATTACGGATTTAACAAACTGGGTTACAGTCGCCTTGTTGCGCTCATCGATTCAGGAAACATCGCCTCTCAGAGAGTCGCAATGAAAGCTGGCTTGACCTATGAAAAAAACACAAGTATGTGGGGAAAGACTGTTCGCGTCTATGCGATTCACAACCACAAATTACCACAGCCAAGGCATTCCTCCTACTGTTTCCGCTAAACCAACCTATTTAGAAAATCGACCCAGGACGTTCTCAAATTCAAGCATTTCAACATCTATATAACTTAGGAGCGAGTTTTATAGAAACGTTAATGGTTTAGCCGCGGCTATATCTATGTGAGACTACCTCTACGACATTTGTTATCAAAAAATCACTCAAACCTTAAACCGATTAATCAATAGCCTATAGGGATGAATGGATGATGCACTCGACAGGCAATACCCCGCATCAGAGGAAGAATACTTCATCAGCGGGGGCAGCATTAATAGGACTTACGCACAGACGCCACATTGGGTAGGAACTTTGGGAGAGTATCCTACTGAATGTGTCCTACTGAATAGGGACGCTGTATGTCCTAGATGCTATCTGGTAGAAGGTCACCAGTTCTTCAAAAGGCATCTCAATGGGGTGAGAACTATACTGCTCAAGGATCGTTGAGCAAAGTTGCATTACTGATGAGCGATGCCCAAGTACTGCCAAAGGATGGTGAGCGCGTGCTTGGTCAAGCCACATCATAATTCCCATTGGCTCCATTCCTGTACTACCCCGGACGTTAGGAACAACCGTAACCTGCTCACGAGGATCGCTAGTCTTGTCACGCTTCCGTTTAGGCCACACCAAGTACTTCATGATGGTGGAAAAGTGGGTTTTTGAGGCTTCACTCTGAGCGCGGTACAGCACCAAACAGGCGGCAAGCCACGGATGGTTCTGGAGCAGTTCGGCAATCTGGCTCTCGTTCAAGGTTAACAAGGTTTCCAGGTCAAGCTGAAGTGCCTGTGAGACTCGAACTTCTAGGCTTTCACGGTTCATCGCTCGTTCTAAACGAGCCACGGCATCAGGAAGTAGAACATGATAAGTCGCCCGGACATGAGAGCGAAAACCGCTAAACCCTTCTCGAGGTGGAATCAGCTCTGTGAACAGAATCAAATCCCGCAGCAGGGCTGAGTCATCATTGGCCGCACTGGAGGCTTTGATTTTGCGATCAGCGTACCAAGGAATTGCGTACTGCCGAAATTCATCGAGGAAGAAGTCAGTCGAAAATGGAGCACGGCGGATGAAGTCAGCGATTAAATCCCGGATGCCGAACATAAAGGTCGCTGCCGTGGTCAATGATTGAATAGCCTTTCGTGCCTGTAGCCCCTCTGGATGGTTCAAGGCTTCTTCCATCAAGAGATTTGCTGCTCCCTGCAAGCTCACCGATTTCTTAAGCAGGGTAATAAACTCTTTCTCTTGTACGTTGCCTGTAAACGTTAAAAATGCGCCATCCTCAAACAGATCGCCCAAACGATAAAGAGGCTGCCCTGTTCCAGGATTCGTTACTTCCGCGCAAGGACCATTCATCTCGATATAGGTGATGAAACTATCGCGATGAGGATGGTTTAGGCGATCGGCAAGAGCCTGAAAATACTCCAGAAATGGCTGCTTTCCGTTGATCAAGAGCATGGCTATCCCCCGTCCAGGTATAACCTCTTCCGCAGACGCCTGGCGGCGCACAGCCTGTTGAGCATGCCGCTCCACTGAAGCTGCGAAAATTCCCAGTAACGTCAAAATCTGCCAAGCTTCTCGGCTGTTGAGTGTATCAATTGCAGGAAGTTCCATCAGAGCGTGGTGATTTACGATCCTTGCCATCTCCTCTGCTGTCAGTTCCCCTTGAAGTACCTTTGTGTTCATGGGGTAGAACTCAGAGAAAGTCCATTCCTTTAAGGAATAGGTATCGTAGGTCATATTAGGATGCACCTTTACAGTTAGTTACATACTATGGATGGTTGCTCGTCAGCAGGCGGTTCGTCAGACCCTAATGGCAGGTATCTTTTCGCTCGCTAAGGCAGCCATCTAAGTAGATTCACAGCATATTTATGAAGTTGGAAGAGAATTTTTACGTAAAAACAGCAAAAAAATGTTACATCCCAATCTAGGGCTTACGGATTGACAAAAAAAGTAAAAAATGAGTAAAAAAATTGGATCGTTACGCTACTTTTTCTCAAAAGCGGCGCAAATGACGCAATTTCGTTAATGCATACTAAAGTCTATTTGTACAGTGCGTAAGTCCCGTGATTGGAGGAAGAGGTGCAGTCGCAGTAAGTGATGACTCATCAACCACCAAAGATGCAAAATCGACGAGCTAAAAGTAAAAATGGTGAAGCGATACTGAGATTTGTTCTGGTGGTGTTCTTTGTGCTGTCGATTATGATGGCATTTGGGTTGATGTCCTCTTGTAATTGGCAATAGACTGCTCTATGGAATTTGACAGCTTTAGGGGTAACGGATGCCTGGGACTGATGAGTGCTCAGTGGACTGTTAAGCGGATACTACAGTTAAATAGCACTAAATAGCACGTCTTAAACTACAGCCAGGAGTGAAATGGAGCAGCGCATTGAGGAAAATACTTTGATGAATGAATTTTTGGAAGTGGGGCAGCAGTTTTGTGAGCCCTCAGAAATGTTTACTAAAGTGTTTCGTGCTAGCCCCGATCCTATCTCGATCGCCACGCTTGCAGAAGGACGTTACATTGATGTCAATGACAGCTTCCTTAACCTCTTTGGTTATACTCGCCAAGAGGTGATTGGGTTCACCTCAGTTGACCTAGGGTTTTGGATTAATCCAGAAGAATGCGATCGCATTAAACACCTTGTGCAGACACAAGGAGCTATCCAGAACATAGAACTTGATTACCACACTAAGTCGAATGAAATCAAAACATTGCTGCTTTCAGCAGAGATTATCGAAGTTGATGGACAGGCCTGTATTCTCTGTCTGGGTAAAGACATCACGGAACGCAAACACGTAGAAGCAACCCTGAAAAACTCTGAAGCTAAGCTTAGGAACATCCTTAGTAGTGCTGGGGCTGTTATTGCCAGGTTCCGTCTTTACCCTAATCGCAACTGGACGTATGAGTACTTCTCGTCTGGAACGGAGTCAATTTTTGGCTATACACCGGAGGAGTTGCAAGCTAACCAAACGCTCTGGCTATCACGCATTCATCCTCAGGATGCTGAAACTATCCTTCCAAAACTCTTTGAAGACATTCTTGCTGGACGCCAAACTAAAGTCGAGTTTCGGTTTCAGCACAAGGATGGCACTTGGCGTTGGATCTCTGACACTTTAGCCCCTTGTCGAGATGAGTCTGCCGATTGTTGGCAGGTGACTTGTGTTGAAGTCGATATAACGGAGCGCAAACGAGCAGAGGATGCCCTTAGAGAATCGGAAGCCAAGCTCAGTGCTATCTTGAATAGCGCGATCGCTGTCATCGTTCGTTTTCGAGTCTTTAGCGATCGAGATTGGGAGTATGAATACTATTCACCTGGCTCCGAAATCCTGTTTGGCTACACATCAGAAGAATTAACAGCGAATAAACTCCTCTGGAGTTCTCGAATTTTACCTGAAGATATAGAATCTGTTATCCAACCGTGCTTTGACGACATTTTTGCTGAGCGAACCACTGAGTTAAAATATCGATTCAAGCATAAAGATGGCACTCTACGCTGGATCTGCTCAACCCTGTTCTCTGAACGTAGCGAAACAGAAGACTACTGGATCGTTACGGCTGTTGGCAGTGATATCACGGCACTCAAACAGGCAGAAGCTTACCTCAAAAAATCCTTACAGGAGAAAGAAGTTTTATTAAAAGAAGTTCATCACCGAGTTAAGAACAACTTACAAATTGTTTCTAGCCTGCTCGATCTGCAATCGCAGTCTATTCGAGACCCACAAATGTCTGAGAGGTTTCGGGATAGCCAAAATCGGATTAGAGCGATGGCACTAATTCATGAAAAACTATATCAATCAGATACTCTAGCTCGAGTAAATATAGCTGATTATACTCAAAGCCTGACAATCTATCTAATTCAAACCTATGCAGTTAATTCCGATATTATTACATTGCAAACTGATGTTGATTCTGTGAGCCTCACTCTTGATACGGCTATTCCCTATGGTTTGATTCTTAACGAACTGCTTTCCAATGTATTCAAACATGCGTTTCCCAGAAATATGGGCGGTAGTATTTGGATTAAACTGAAGGCTGTGCCTCCTATTACCGGGAATGAACAAGTCGATGAATTTGAACTAATTATTGGCAATGATGGCGTACCCCTACCAGAGATTCCAAATTTCTCCCAAGCAAAAACTTTAGGATTTCAATTAGTCAATGCTTTGGTACAACAACTCCAAGGTCAAATTGAAGTGGAACAGGGCAAGGGGACAGAATTTAAGCTTCGCTTTGCAGAACTCGATTCTTCTAGAACCCCTTATGAGCAAGATAAGGTTAGGGGTTAGTAGGAACCAACAAGAGCATTCACGATGCTAACGCGCATTTAAATTGCATCTTCTTTCAACAGAATAAAAGCGCTCAATTCCTCTCCCCTGCTCCCCTGCTAGTGTGACAGGTAAATTAGATGCGTCACAGCTTACTAACGCTTTAGTTGGGAGGGTCGAAACGATTGACAAAAGCAGATACCGCAATCATCGGTAAGCCAATAAGCAGGCAAAGCAACCATTGGTTAATATCTAGTGCTGTTGTGTAGAACAAGTTATTCATCAAGCTCCATTGACTGAAGATTATCTGCAAAATTATAGTGCAGGCAATACCAATACCAATGGCTGGAGCATCATTAATTTGTTCAACTCTGCCACGAAGTTTCTCGAAGAGAGCACTTCCCAATTGACTAATGCTTAGAAGATAAAAAATTCTTCCTGCCACTAAGGCCTGAATTGCCATCGTGCGGGCTAAATCAATATTTCCGGTGGTTGCCTTTATCCATTCAAATACACCAAAAATTAAAACCCAGTTAAAGACAGAAATTACTAGGATTCGCTTTAATAAACGGCTAGAGAGTAAGGGTTCATTGGGGTTGCGTGGGGGGCGTTGCATGACTCCCTTAGACTTGGGTTCAAAAGCTAAGGGAACGGTCATGGCGATGGAGTTAACCATATTCAGCCAGAGAACTTGTAACGATAAGATAGGCAATGCTCTAGCTAGCAACACACTAATCAAAATTGTCATCGATTCTCCACCATTGACTGGGAGAATAAAGGCGATCGCTTTTTGCAAGTTCCGATAAACCGTGCGTCCTTCCTCAACCGCTGCTTCGATAGAGGCAAAGTTATCATCTGTCAAAATCATATCAGCGGCTTCTTTTGCCACCTCAGTACCCGCCTGTCCCATCGCAATCCCAATATCGGCTTGCTTGAGAGCGGGTGCATCATTGACACCATCCCCCGTCATGGCGACAACTTCGCCTTTCGATTGAAGGGCTTCAACCAGACGGAGTTTCTGTTCTGGGGCAACACGGGCAAACACGGAACCATCTTCTACTACTGTGGCGAGTTCTTGTTTGTCCATTTGGGCAAGTTGTTGTCCTGTGAATGCGAGAACTTCCCCATGCTTATTTAATTCCATCCGGGATGCGATCGCTTTTGCTGTAACAGCATGATCACCCGTAATCATCTTCACTTGGATACCCGCTTCTTGGCAGGCTTGCACAGCCCTTATCGCTTCTTGGCGGGGTGGGTCGATCATACCCTGCAACCCGATTAAAATCAGACCTTCTTCGATATCTTTATGATCTAGCGAGTCCTGAGTATCGGGTGCAGACTTCATCGCAAAAGCAAGCACCCGCAACCCTTGATGAGCCATCGCATCGACTTCCCGATGCACCACTTCTTGTTCTACAGGTATCAATTCTCCCTGTTCATCCAGCATCTTCTGGCAACGAGAGAGAAGTGCCTCTACCGAACCTTTAACGTAGATAATCCTGCCTTCTGAATCCTGGTATCCAAGGGGGAAAGAGGCAAATTTTCCCTCTTGCCTTTTGCCTTTTGCCTTTTTACTTTTGCCTTCTTCATGCAAGGTTGCCATGTACTGAAACTCGGACTCAAAAGGAATGACATCTAGCCTGGGCATTTCCCGTTCTAAATCTGACTGAGTCAATCCCACTTTGTTAGCAACTGCAATTAATGCTCCCTCGGTTGGATCGCCAATAACCTGCCATTGGCCATCCTTTTGTTCCAAGTGAGAATCGTTACACAACAGTCCAGCTTTGAGGCATTCTAGAAGG
>JAIUYC010000198.1 GCA_020216575.1 Coleofasciculus sp. S288
ACATCGCTTAGGACAAACGAACTTTGGTAAAGACGTTCCGGTGGAACGTCTCTACTAAATTCATATATGTCCTAACCGCCTTGGCACTTGCTATACAATCGGTATTCTTGGAATTTGAGCAGGATATCAAGTGATTTCTTCTACTTGGAATACTTCAAATGGGCGACCCATTCCCAATTCTCAAATCCTAATTCCCAGAAAATCCCCGGTGTGACACTTTAGGGTGCGGACTGTAGGTTCTCTAATCCAAAATACTCGCTACGCTGCGCTAACGGAAATCCAAAATCCAAAATTGTATTACTCCTTTGCCCCAGCCGCTTTGAGCAATTTCACAACTTGGGGATAACCGTTAAACTCTGCGATCATCATGGCGGTATAGCCACCTCTGTTTCTCACATTCACATCTGCACCCGCCTTAAGCAAGACTTGCACTGCATCGGTATAACCCCGATGGGCAGCCCACAACAAGGCTGTAGCACCAGCACTATCTAGGGCATTTAGCTCCGCTCCTGCCTGCAATAAGTGTCGCATGATAGTCGTGTCGCCTCGGTCAGACGCTTTCATTAAAAGGGTTTTCCCATCAGCACTAGTTATCTTGGCATCTGCACCAGCATCTAGCAAAACCTTAACGGTATCTGCGTAACCCTGAGCTGCTGCTAGGGTTAACGGTGTTTCACCCTGGTTCTTCGCATTAACATCCGCTCCTTTTTGCAAAAGCACTTTGGCAATCTGAGTGTGACCGTGTAATGCTGCCAGTATTAAAGCTGTATCCCCTAGATGATTTTTCGCATGGATATCAGCCCCTCGTTGCAGCAAGACGTTCGCTACTGCCTGATGACCTTCCACGGTGGCAAAATGTAGTGCTGTTTCTTGGTCTTTGTTCTGAGCATCGATATCAGCACCAGCATCCAGTAAAGCCGTAACAACGTCGGCGTGTCCGCTAGCCGCCGCTGCCATCAGCGCTGTCCCTCCTTCCAGGTTTTGGGCATTGACGTCAGCCTCAGCATTTAGTAAGGCTTGTACAACTTTAGTGTGACCAAGGTCAGCAGCCAAAATTAAAGCCGTTTCACCGTCTTCGTCTCGGGCATTGACATCAGCAGCAGCAGATAATAATAGCTGGACAATCGATAAATATCCCAGTTCAGCGGCTTGCATCAAAGCCGTTCTGCCTTCCGAGTTGGTAGCATTGGCGTTTACCCCTTGCTCTAGTAAAATCTGGACTGTCTGGGCGTGACCTTCACTTGCAGCGAGGCTCAAAGCATTGGTAGCATCTGCACCTGCTTCTAGTAAGACTTTCACAACTGAGATGCGATCGTTTTGAACTGCCAGATTTAGGGCAGTATCTTCATCCTTGTCTTCGACATTGATATCAGCACCTGTTGCCAGCAAGAGTTGCACGACCTTGATATAACCTTTGTGAGCCGCTATCATTAACGCCGTGCTGCCATCATCGTTTTTAGCGTTGACATCAGCCCCAGCCGCCATCAAAGTTTCCAATACGTCAATCTGAGCTGCCGCCGCTGCCAACATTAAAGCCGTCAGACCATACTGTTTTCTGGGTAAGTTGGGATTTGCACCTGCTTCTAGCAACACTCGCACAATCTCGGTATAGCCCTTCTGGGCGGCAAACATTAAAGCTGTAGTGCCGTCACGGTCTGTGGTATCGATATTAGCCCCCCGAGCAACAATTGCCTGTACTTGGGACAAGTCACCCGTTTGAGCTGCTTTTAGGAGTAAGACATTTTTATTTGAGGTCATTGAATCGAGCCTCGTTAAGAGCGCATAGTCAACTTAGCGCCAAATTGGTTCTTTGAGAAGTAGGTCTATTGATGGATGCGGTTACAAGCTACTCAACCTGTAGAGAGAGCAACAGCTATGCTAAGTTAAGTTTTATCAAGATTCGTAAACCGCTCCTGAGAACACTATGAACCTCGTAATTCCGGAATCCGTTAAAGTCTGGTCTCAGTTCATTCACCCCAGTTTAATGTGGGTACTGCTAGCAATCACCATTTATGCGTTGTATTTAGGGATTCAAGTCCAACGTACTAGATTTGCTGACGGCGATTTAAGGAAAGAGCTGATCAAGGGTCGGTACAACGTCAAGCATTATCAAGTGGGTTCAGTCCTGTTAGGCTGCATGGTTATTGGCTCGATCGCAGGAATGGCTGTGACCTACATTAACAATGGCAAGCTATTTGTCGGACCTCACTTACTCGCTGGCTTGGGCATGACGGCACTCATCGCGGCTTCGGCTTCCCTTTCACCGTTTATGCAGAAAGGACAAGACTGGGCACGCTTCACCCACATCGCGCTGAATGTCGTTCTTTTAGGATTGTTTGGTTGGCAAGCAATTACGGGCGTGCAAATTGTGCAGCGAATTGTCAGCAACATGTAACTTTCTTGTCAGTTGTCATTTGTTAGTTGCCTAGTTGTCCGTTGTTTTCCCACTGACCACTAACTACTGACAACTGACCACTAACTACTGACCTATTAGCGCTTTTTGGATTTTTTGGGCATCGGTAGACCCAAGCTTGTATGAAAATCTTCTTGAACTTTGTAAGTTAAGCGCCGGGAAACTTGTCGCACGACTTGGCACAAAAGGCGATCGCCCGTGTTTTGAATCAAAGACTGGGGTAACCTTTGAATAAACTTAGGAAATTGTAGCGCAACGCTCAGGTCAAGCTTCCACTCAACGCGGGTGATTGCTGATGGAAGTTCAATCCCATCAGGCTGTTGTTCCTGAAAATAATCGCTTGTCGGTACTTCTACAAACGTTTGGGATGCTTGGAAGTCAACCTCATAGCCTGGAGCAACGTAATCTGGTACGGGGATGGTCTGAATTCGGTAGACGCCGTTGTCTGGAGGTAGCAATTCCAAACCGATTTTCGGCTCTATCTCGTAGCCTAACGCCCCAAAGCGCCCAACGATTAAAGCATAACCGTTGGTTCCAATCGGCTCTACCTTCATTGGCTGAGCACAGCGGCTAAACCAATTCTGGTGGGCATCGAGATAGGCCGTGACTTGCTTGGCATCAGCATACATCTCCATACAGTCTTGAAAGTGACTGTAAAACCGAGTGGGTTCAACGCTAGAGTAAGGCACTTGTGTCACTACAGTATCAGTGTCTACACAACTCGATCGGGCATGCCAATGCGCTTGCTCTAAATCAATCGGTTGGTTTTCAGAGAATTGTGAATGCATACTTGCTCTCTTGTGTTGGTTACCTTTTTGCCATAACTAAAGATGCCCATTTGTGTTTCAAATTCTCACTTCACTCTCATTCGTTAACGGTAAAAATGAACACAGATTAAGAAAGTTCATACAATTTAAAGAGGTGGAGTTGACTGTCAAACGCGAGTATTTCTCGATCCATCAGCATAGCTTGTGAATTAGAAAATCAACCATGTCGGTTTTACGGAGGGCAGATGAAAGCATTTGTGGTAGGTGCAACTGGCGAGACAGGACGCCGCATTGTTAAAGAATTGGTGAAGCGTAATATTCCTGTCCGGGCATTGGTACGGAACTTGGAGCAAGCGAAAGAAATTTTGCCCCCTGAGGCGGAAATCGTCGTGGGAGATGTGTTAAAGCCAGAAAGCCTTAGTACCGCGATTGGCGATAGCACTGTCGTCCTAAGTGCCACTGGCGCCCGCCCCAGCTTTGACCCAACCGGACCTTACAAGGTAGACTATGAAGGCACTAAAAATTTGGTAGATATTGCCAAAACAAAGGGAATCGAACACTTTGTCATGGTTTCTTCTTTGTGCGTATCCCAGTTCTTTCATCCGCTCAACCTGTTTTGGCTGATTCTGGTGTGGAAGAAGCAAGCCGAGGAATACCTCCAGAAAAGCGGCTTGACCTATACGATTGTGCGACCGGGGGGGCTCAGAAACGAAGATAACCCAGACCCGGTTGTAATGTCATCTGCCGATACTCTGTTTGACGGGAGTATTCCCCGAATAAAAGTCGCACAAGTTTGCGTTGAGGCATTATCCCAACCCGAAGCTCGGAATAAAATTGTAGAAGTGGTGGCTAAAGCTGGCGCTCCTGATAAAACTTGGGATCAGTTGTTTGCGGGTGTAGTTTGAACGAGGCGTTGCGATCGCCTTTACTCCTAATTCCGTAGTAAGTAGCGCTCCCCTTCCGTTGACCACACGCGGAGCCAGTGGGGCATAACCCATCACTCAGGTTTGACTAGCCTAAGGCTATGATTAAACTGGGTGCATCCATCACCTTGGCGACAGTCTATCGCTTAAAACTCCAGAACGAGATTTTCCAGAAATTGGCGTTGAAAAATCTACTGGCTAGCATTGGTGCCTTGGGGATAATAGTTCTGCTGTTAGAATTCTATGCAGAACCTGAGAGAGGGCGATCGCTCCTGAATTACCCCACTGGTACCAACGGGACACCACCACTCGTAATGAAGGGGGGAGACCCCTACATTCGCGCTATGATGCGAACCATCACGGCGAGCGAAGCAAATGACCCACGCCCCTATTCCCTCCTCTATGGGGGCGAGCGTGTCTGGAATTTGAGTCGTCATCCCAACCGCTGTGTCCCAATTGTTAGGGGACCGAATGTTGGTAACTGTACAACGGCGGCGGGACGGTATCAGTTCATCAACACGACCTGGGATAGTATGGCGAAGCGCTATCATCCCGGACCTTCAGGTTTTCTGTTCTGGCAGTTCTACAGCTTTGAGCCAGAGTATCAAGATGAGGTAGTTTACCATTGGCTAAGTGATAAGGGAGCTTGGGGTGTTGATATTTCCACACAACTCCGAAAAGGAAGAGTCAATGATGTGTTGCGGCGACTTTCCGGTACTTGGACGAGTCTGGGCTATGGGATAGAAGACAATGCCATGACGCCCTACTTGCCAACGATTTATAACCGGATGCTTAAGGAAGAGCTGCAAAAAGCTGAGCAAGCGGGAGTTTAAACTCATTCCATTACCAATTATCGGGTGTGGTCATAAGTAGTTGCTTGAGACTGATCATCTTTTAAGTTAAAAGTCAAAAGTAAAAAGGTAAAAGAAAGAGGTTCTTCAGTACTTACTATGCCAAACTAACAACTCAAATGCCCATTAAGCAAACATCTAACCTTTAGCTTGCTCTCGCTCAAAGTTAGCGCCAGAGTGAAGTGCCATAATCAGGCTAATTAAATGTTCAACGAGGCGATCGCGCTCCATCGGCACAATGTCGCTACCGTGCAGCATTTCATGGTTGATGATGAAATAAATCAGCGTTCCCATAAACGTGCGGGCAAGGACTGCTGGATCGGGCACGTTCAGGTTCGGGCAAGTTGCCAGATAATGCGTGAGTGCTTCCAACATCGGCTTATCCATATGTTGCACAAAGGCTCTACCTAACTCTGGAAAGCGTCCCGATTCACCGATTATTAGCCGAATGAAGGTGATCTGCTCAGGATTGTTGATGCAGTTATCCAAAAAATCGTTGGCTAACTGACGCAGCACAACTTCAGGCGATTCTTCAGACGGTTGCAACAAATCCTGCGAACACTTTGCCCACTGCTTTTTTTGCACCAATTGCTCTATCAGTGTGTTAAACAAACCCTCCTTATCTCGGAAGTGGCTGTAAACCGTTGGCTTAGACACTCCCGATTCTGCTGCAATCCGATCCATCGTTGTCCCCGCATAGCCTTGCTCCAGAAAGACGCGCATTGCGCCATCCAAAATGGCAGCGGTTTTCTCTGGAGATAGCTGACGCATTGCATTCGGGGCTTTAGCAGGTTCCATAGGGCAAACAAAGAGCTTGACACCATTTTACTAAATGGTTTAGTTTAGTAACAAATTAACTAAACAGTTTAGTTAAGACGAGTCAATCGAGAATTTTTACATCATGCATAGCGCGATGACAAACGCACTCAGAAGGCAGAGGCCTTCCTGGAAACTGTTGGTAATCGCTGCTCTTATCCTTTTTGGAGGGATTGGAGCTTATACTCTATGGCGATCGCAATTCTTTAGCACTCGAACTGCTCAACCGACAAAAAATGTAACCCCTAAAATACAAACAGTTACAGCGTTGGGATACCTAGAACCGCAGGGCAAAGTCATCAAGCTATCAGCCCCCACCTCCTCTGGAGGAACCACTCGAGTCGAGCAACTGTTGGTGAAGCAGGGCGATCACGTTAAAGCAGGACAAGTCATTGCTATCTTGGATAGTCGCGATCGCCTCCAAGCCGCTTTAGTCGAAGCTCAAGAGCAGGTAAAGGTGCAACAATCCAATCTAGCCGTCGTCAAAGCAGGTGCTAAACGGGGTGAGATTAACGCCCAAAAAGCTGAGATCGAGCGACTAGAAGCACAGCGCCAGGGTGATATTCAAGCACAGATGGAAACCGTTGCCCGACTCCAGGCAGAACTGCAAAATGCCCAGACGGAGGCGCAGCGCTATGAGTCGCTGTATCAGCAAGGTGCGGTTTCAGCCTCACTGCGCGATAGTAAGCAACTGACACTCTCCACGGCACAACGCAACCTGCAAGAAGCACAGGCAGTTCTGAGGAGGATTCAAACGACGCGATCGCCAGAGCTAACGTCCGCCAAAGCCACATTAGATCGCATTGCCGAAGTGCGTCCGGTGGATGTGCAGGCAGCACAGGCACAAGTTGATTATGCGATCGCTGCCGTGCAGGAGACAAAAGCACAGCTCGATCTAGCATATGTCCGCACCCCCCAAGATGGCGTAGTGCTGGATATTCACACCCGTCCCGGCGAATTGATATCCAACGACGGCATTATTGAACTGGGACGAACCAATCAGATGACTGCTGTTTTGGAAGTTTATGAGAGTGACATTGGCAAGGTGAAAATCGGACAAAAAACAAAACTCTTTGCCGATAGTCGTCCCGATGCACTCTATGGCAAAGTCACCCACAGTGGTGTGAAAGTGAAGCGCCAGAATGTCGTGAATTCCGATCCCGCAGGCAACATTGACGC
>JAIUYC010000199.1 GCA_020216575.1 Coleofasciculus sp. S288
GAGGCAGGATTAAAATAAACTTTACTAAACTGGGGGAAATCTACCGATTTTTTAAGCTAGATAGCATGGCCGTGAAAAAAATCCTTCTCATTGTCCATCAAAAAACCTCCACTCCTGGGCTCATTGGGCAAGTTCTCTCAAAGAACGGTTATGAACTGGATATTCGTTGTCCGGCGATCGGGCAAGCACTCCCCACTATGATGGACAACCACGAAGCTGTGATTATTTTTGGAGGTTCAATGAGTGCGAATGATAGCGAAACGTTGCCGTTTATCCGAACTGAACTCGATTGGATACCCATCGTTCTCGCTTCCGGTAAGCCATTCCTTGGCATTTGCCTGGGCGCTCAATTACTGGCACGGGTACTTGGCGCATCTGTTGCCCCCCATCCTGAGAATCTAACAGAAATTGGCTATTTTCCAATCGTGCCAGCTCATACAGGCGTTGAGTATTTTGACACTCCTAGATATGTCTATCACTGGCATCTTGAGGGATTTAAACTTCCAAGTGGAGCAAAATTGTTAGCCAAAGGTGAAACGTTTGAATCCCAAGCCTTTTGCTATGGAGAAACCGCCTATGGGTTACAGTTTCATCCTGAAATGACCCAAGACATGATAGATAAATGGACAACAGCCGCCGCTCACATGCTGACACTTCCAGGCGCACAATCTCCTGACGAGCAGAGGCTGAAGTACTCTCTATATGGAGGTGAATCTGAAACTTGGCTTCAGGGTTTTCTGAGTTACTGGCTCAGTACGGCAAAATCCAAGGTCAAAAATGCGATCGCGATCAGTTAATGTTCGCCGCTAGCGCTCGCTCAATCCTATCACCAATAACCACTTACAGCGATAGGCTTCCCTCCATCACCATTTCCCCAGTAGGCTGCGAGGTTCTTTGTAAAGGTTCAACAGTCACTACAACTGAAGAATTGCCTGACATAACATCGTCCATTGGGAGTTCTACAAATACTTTTCCTTGGGAGTCAGGCTTAAATTCACCACAGTAGATTTTTTTTCCGTTGGCAACCGCCCACAATCGATAAATTTGCCCTTTAGGCAAGGGAACCAAATTCTGAAGAGTCAGTATTGCCACCTCAGAGTTTGGCACAACAACCATACTTCCAGAGGCTTGAGGGATTGCATTCGTTCCTTTGAGGGATACCAAGCGGTTACTAGGCTGACGAAGTAAAGCGATCGCTTCTTTGTAGTGCGCTAACTCAGTTTGAGTAGAAGCAAGTTGTTGGTTCAATCGATAACTATATAATCCCAGTCCAACCACAAAAGCAGCCGCAACACTGCCTAAAATACCAAGTTTTGCCTTAACCCTAAAGGGATGATTCCCTCGGGCTGTTCTACCCACCCGATTCAATGTTTTGTCAGGAGAATTAGTAACAGAAGCGCTTGCCGCCTGCAAAATCTGAGACCCTAGGGTAGTAGGCGGTGAGCTTTCCGGTAGAGCCAAGGGAAACAGGGCTAACGTTTTCTGTAAGCGGCTCACTTCAGCCTCTAATTCTGGATGAATTTTTAGCAACTGGTTAACAGTCTCGATTTCTTCTGGAGTTAAATCGCCCAGGACATAGCTTGCCAGAAGTTCTTCCCATTGTTCGGAGTCTTGAAAGTCTACCATCGCTATTCCACCAACTCTTGTAATAATTGTCTAAGCTTTAACAAACCTTTGCGTTTATAGGTCTTCACTGTTCCGATTGGCATCTTCAAACTCTCAGAAATGTCGGACTGACTTAATCCCTGGTAGTAAGCCAACTCCAGAACCTGGCGCTGCGAATCGGGCAGTTCACAGAGCGCATCACGAACCCGTTGGGAAATTTCTTTTAAGGAAGCCTTATCCATTAACGTACCCCAACTCTCAGAGAGATTACTGCGACCCCATTTTTGTAGACGTTGCCATTGTGCTTGCATTTGACGGTGGCGATCAATCGCCTTTGAGCGGGTTAAAGTTGTCAGAAAGACCAGCATCGAACCTCGCTTCGAGTCATAAGCACCGCTGCGCCAGAGGGAGAGAAATACTTCTTGTGTCAAGTCTTCAGCGTCTTGGGCATTGCCTAACATTCGTAGCGCCACCCGGTAAACGACCTCTCCATAGCGTTCGTAAAGAATGCCCAAGGCTAACAGGTTCCCTGATCGCAACGCTTGAAATACCTCGGTATCCGTCTGGTTGGATAGCATCATTTATAACCATTCGTCTTGACATACCAGCAAAACTATAAACCCGTAGGATTCCGTATCATAGAACTACAGCTTTGCAATGAATTCAAATCTCTCCATCTTGGATTCATCAATGATACGAGGCTGAAGCCAAAAAGGATGTATTCAGATTCAGTCAAAATTTTGGAGTTAGGACTGGAGTTATAGGAACTAAAGCTTCACTAGATGAATGGAAGTTGAGAGCTTCAGTGCTTGCTTGCCCGACTGATATACTGACCGTGAATGTTAACAAGGTAAGAAACTAGGTAGGTCAAACTGCCAGAAATCCATCGTTTTCCATTGCTAGATCGAGTTCTTCTGTCATATTGATTGTGACCAAATGAATTTTACCAATATGGTCACTCACCAACTGTTCTCATACTGGCGCAAGGGTTTTGCAAGAAGGGCAGTGAGGAGCAAAAAATTTAACTACGATCGGTGTCTCAAATTCTTGCTGCAACTGTTGAATAACCTTGTGTCCTTGATATCCAGAACACAAAATCATGTTTATAGAATCTGACATTTTTCTGTCTCCTAATTAGTTGATAAATCAATACAATCGTTTGGCAGTTACCCCTGTGCCAGAGCCAATTTATTAATGATGGGTATTGCACTGTTAATTTTACTGGATGCTCCTAACTCATGCTGTATGATGAGCCAAACTTCCCCTTAACAGTGCAAACCGTAGCTTGGTTGCCTGGAAAAGTTTCACCGATTCACAATCATGCCACTTGGGGAGTTGTGGCGCTAATCAGTGGACAGGAGAAAAATACGTTTTGGAAACGTGTTAATCATCAAGAATTAAGTGGAGAAATTGAACAAGTGGGCGAGCATATCCTCATGCCCGGAGACATTATTAGCTTTTTGCCAGATGCGATTCATTCTGTGGAAGCACTGGGTGATGAACCGACTATTACCTTTAATTTGTATGGGGAAACAAACACTGCCAAAGCCTATCTTGACAGCTTAACGTTATCAAAAATGGCATAGCGCTGAGTGATACAAAGCTGAAACGAAAAAGGATTTAAGTTAAGTACGCCTTCTCTAACTGGTGGGTTATTTCTGCTATGGCACTTGCCATTCTGGGTGTAGCGATTGACCTGGTGTTCAACAGCCTACCCATTAGCCTGACGTAAATCCTTAGTGTTCCATTTGCTATATTGGGCATAAATCTGACCAGAAATGTTCGCTACAACCGATTTTCCAGGGGCGGCCTACGACTAACCCGAATTATTCAAATTAGCTTACTATGACCCGCACTACTCGTCGTCATTTCTTGCAATTTTTTGGTTCAGCACTAGCAGGCATTGGAATTAATCAGCTATTATTCCAACGGCAAGCCCAACGATATGGTCAAGTTCTCGCTCAAAGTACACCCCGCAAACTGGCGTTACTCGTTGGCATCAATAACTACGCTTCGTATCCCCTAGAAGGGTGCCTCAATGATGTAGAGTTGCAACGCAATTTGTTGATTTATCGCTTTGGGTTTAATCCGAAAGATATTTTGGTTTTACCTGATGAAGAAGCGACACGGGCAGGAATTTTAACGGCGTTTGAAGACCATTTAATTAAACAAGCCAAACCGGGAGATGTGGTGGTTTATCACTATTCCGGGCATGGTTCGCGCATCTTTGACCCTAATCCAATTGTCGTTGAGCCAGGACAAGAAGGACTGAATGGGACATTTGTGCCGGTGGATGGTAACTTACCGGACGGATATCCGGACGTGGGAGGGTCGGTGCAAGACATTATGGGGCATACTTTATTTTTGCTGATGTCTGCCCTGAAATCTGAAAATGTCACGGTTGTTTTAGATAGTTGTTTTGCGGGTGGGGCGACAAGAGAAGCGCGAGTACGTTCGCGGGATGGGGGCAAGAATGTTTTAGTGTCTTCGGATGAAAAAACCTACCAAGAACAGTGGTTATCTCGGTTAAAAATGTCACCCGAAGACTTTGTGAAAGGCTACCGCGCAGGGGTTGCTAAAGGTGTGGTGTTAGCAGCGACTGCACCTGACCAACTGGCAAGAGAATTGAATATTAATGGCTTTAAAGCGGGACTATTTAGTTACTTACTGACTCACTATTTTTGGCAGGAAGATAGCAATATTGAGCGAGTGTTCCAGAAGATTCTCCCAGAAATTCCGCAGGATTTTGATCAATTGCCCCGTTATGAAGTGAAGGTAGGGAGGGAGTATCATCAGCAAAGTCCCTATTTTATTAATACTCCTAATTCGACTGCACAGGCGGTCGTGACGCGAGTGAGTAGGGATACTGCCGAGTTGTGGTTAGGGGGAGTTGATTTGCGACAGGTGGAGGCGGGAACGGTATTTACTGCAATTCAGGGGACAGGACAGGTGAAAGTGCTTTCTCGTGATGGAATCGTGGCACAGACAACAGTTGAGAAGGCGGTAACGGAAGGGATGCTGTTGCGTTTGATGGGGTAAATGGGTGTGGATTTTGGTTTTTAGGAATTCACATAGAGAAGAATAGATTTCTTGCATAAGTGGCAAAGCCCGGAGAGATACGTAGTACTGCTACGTCACAACAATTGGCTTTTGCAAGAGATCTAATGCAGGCAACTTTTCTCTTCCAACACTCAACTTGCTCTAGTAACTGTCATGATTCCAGATAAATCCCGAAAAGGCGATCGCACTTTAAGCTTCTTCATGGGACTGTTATTTGCCAGCACCACCCCCATTCCCATCATTGCCCAACCCACTGCCATAGTAATGGCTCAAGCATCTGCCCCAGAAAACGACCCTAATTCAGGGGATACACAACCCGTGCAAGCGTTTGGGGGACAACAGTCAGTGTTTGTGGGTCATGAGGATGATATCAACAGTGTGCAATTTAGTCCTGATGGAAGCCTCATTATTACTATCAGTAAGGATGATACAGCTCGTCTGTGGGATAGGGAAGGCAATCTCTTAGGTATTTTCCGGCATGAGGGTGTTTGGGGGGTTGATAGGGCTATATTTAGCTCTGATGGGAGCCGTATTCTTACTGTAGGTAAAGATGACAAGTTTGATAATACAGCTCGTCTGTGGGATAAGGAAGGCAATCTCTTAGCTGTGCTTCGACATAGTGCTGTTGGGGGGATTGATAGTGCTATATTTAGCCCTGATGGAAGCCTCGTTCTCACGGTAAATAAGAATGATACAGCTCATCTGTGGGATAGGGAAGGCAACCTCTTAGCTGTACTTCAGCATAGGGATTATAAAGGTCTGGTCAATAGTGCCGTTTTCAGTCCCGATGGTCGTTACATCCTTACGGCCGGTGTAGATGATACAGCTCGTCTGTGGGATAGGGAGGGCAATCTCTTGACCGTAATACGGGGACACGATAGGAGTGTTAATAGTGCCGTTTTCAGTCCCGACGGTCGCAATATCCTTACGGCCAGTGCAGATAAGACCGCCCGCTTATGGGATAAGAAAGGCACTCTCTTAGCTGTACTCCGGCATGAGGGTGATTGGACTCGGGTCAATAGTGCCATGTTTAGCCCCGATGGTCGTTACATTCTCACGAAAAGTTCAGATAATGTCGGCCGCCTCTGGGATAAAAACGGCAATCTACTAGCAGTATTGTGGGATGGGAACCATTTTACGAGTGCCATATTTAGCTCTGATAGTCACCACATTCTCATTGTTGGTCGGAATAATACTGCCCGCCTTTGGGATATGGAAAACAATACCTTAGTTGTTTTAAAGCATACGGAGTTTATTAATAGTGGTGTCTTCAGCCCAGATGGTCGCTACATTCTCACAGCTAGTAATGATAAAACCGCCCGCCTCTGGGATAGGGAAGGCAATACTTTAGCTGTTTTCCAGCATGATCCTCTTTGGATACTGAGTGCGGTTTTCAGCCCAGATGGTCGCTACATTCTCACATCTGGTGATGATAAAACCGCCCGCCTCTGGGATAGAGAAGGCAATCTCTTAGCCGTAATACGGGGACACACTAACCGGGTCAATAGTGCCATATTTAGCCCAGATGGTCGCTACATTCTCACAGCTAGTAGTGATAAAACTGCCCGCATTTGGGATATACCAGCAGCAATTGCAATCCAAATACAGCAAGAGTCAGCTTTGCAAAACTTTGAGGAAGGTGTATCTGAGCGTAACGCTCAACTGACGAAGGTACAGGGATCGATAGTACGTTTTAGTCCTGATGGTCGTTATATTCTTACGTCAGGAATGTATCCTACACCTACAGTCCGCCTCTGGGATATTCAAGGAAACTTATTAACTACGTTAGAAGGACATGATGGCCCAGTCTATGGTATTTCATTTAGCCCCGATGGTCGCCACATCTTTACAACAACGGATTGGAAAAACTACCTTTGGGATAAAGAAGGTAATCTTGTAACTGTAATCCCCGGAAGGGGTGCGATCCTTAGCCCTGATAGCCGCTATATTCTCACCTTTCGTGATGATAACACTGCTAGTCTTTGGGATATTCAAGACAAACTCTTAGTTAGGTTACAAGGGCATGAGAAGCAGATATTTAGTGCCAGATTTAGCCCTGATAGTCGTTACATTCTCACGACCAGTGAGGATAGCACCGTTCGCCTCTGGGATATTCAAGGCAACCTCTTGACTACTTTGCAAGGGCATGAAGGGTCTAGCTTGGGCGCACAGATCAGCCCCGATGGTCGTTACATTCTCACGACTCATAGGGATAAAACTGCTCGCTTGTGGAATAGAAAAGGTGATCTTTTAGCAGTATTGCGGGGACATG
>JAIUYC010000200.1 GCA_020216575.1 Coleofasciculus sp. S288
AACAATGCCAACCCCAATCATTGACACAAGTAACAGATATTTGTTGTCGGCTGCACTCAACGACATCAAACCCGCAGCACCGCAGAGCAAGCAAAAACTATGGGTGAGTCGAGGGCTAATCGCATCTGCCAAACGGGGTAAGACAAGCGAAAAGGCTGTACCGACTGCATTGTATGCCGCAATACAAAGTCCTGCCCATTCAATGCCCTGGAGATAAAGCGGCGAAGCTTGGTGGGTGGCACCGAAAATATTTCGGGCAACAGCGGGCGGGAAATAGAGAAAAAAGCAGTATAGGCCCAACCAGGTAAAGCACTGTACCCAGGCAAGCTGTCGCATGGTTAGCGGCATTTCTTGCAACGCTGTCCAAATTTCTCGGAAGGTATTGATAATACCGCCTCGTTTTGCCTGCTCCTGCTTAAAGGCTTCAAGGTCTTCTGGAGGATACTCCTTTGTACTCAGCACCGTCCACAGCACAGTACCTAAGAAAAAGGCAGCGCCGACATAAAAGGAGAGTTCCACGGTTAGGGGAATCGTCTGTTCTGGGCTAGTTGTGATGCTGGGGACATGAAAAACATGATTTAAAATCCAGGGGAATGCGGAGGCAGAGACAGAGCCAATGCCAATCAAAAGGCTTTGCATCGCAAATCCTTGGGTTCGTTGGTTTTCAGGTAGCAAATCGCCAACAAAGGCTCGAAACGGCTCCATGCTGATGTTGGCAGATGTGTCTAAAATCCAGAGCAAGCCTGCTGCCATCCAGAGTGTTGAGGAATGAGGCATCAGCACCAGTGCCATTGAAGCGAGAATAGCACCGATAAGAAAGTAGGGACGCCGTCTGCCCAGTGAACCCCAGGTGCGATCGCTCATATTACCAATTATCGGTTGGACAACTAAGCCGGTAAAGGGAGCTGCAAACCAGAGGATGGGAATATGGTGAGCCTCAGCACCAAGATGCTCGAAAATGGCACTCATGTTCGCCATCTGGAGTCCCCAGCCAAACTGAATGCCGAGAAACCCAAAGCTCATATTCAAGAGTTGGAAGGCGTTTAAATTTGCTTTTTTCATCTCAACTCCCCCTTACACCGTTGCAGGTGTGATTGACAGCAAGGTCGAAATAGAGGAATTGAGAGTTGATGAGGTATCGCTTAAGACAGAAATGAATCGGGTCAAAACGGTAGAAACTCCAACTATCTGCAAGAGGTCTTGCACTCTTCTCTTGTGTATTTTCTCCTTCATGCAAGAATTTAGAAATCAACAGTTAAGCTGTGGGAAGATTTAATCCACTTGTCGCTTGATTTGTTACCTGGCGACGCAGGTTGATTACAAACTAAATAACCTTAAATAATAATTAATATCTCTACGTCTAACGATAGGTACAAATGCAGAGAGCCTAATTTCATACCAAAGTACCAAGCTATTCCACGTTTAACTTACAGAGTCGGGACGGGCAAAATGCCCATCCCCCAAGATTTTTGTTATAGCAAAAGGCAGAGGGCAAAGGGCAGAAAGGAAAAGATTAACGGGTCAAGATTTCAGTACATAACTTGGAAGGTTAATTGGCAGATAGGGCTTTCAGCGATCTGCTTTGCAGCAGCGCTGACGCTCGTTCCGACGCTCCTTGCGTCGCTAACGCTTCGCTATCGCAAAATCGTCTCAAATACCTAATTTCTCGTTTTCAAATCAGCTAACCTTCAAGTCGTGTCAAGACTAGCAGAAGCCAAGATTGAATTTGGGTTCCCATTCACTAGTTAAGGGTTCGTGTTGCAAAGGCAAGAGAACTCGATACTAACGAACGGGTTCTCGTTACTTGAATTGGGATTCCCATTTATAATAAACGCTTTCTTCTTCCCAAGAAACATGAAAACATTACTTATGATTGGCAACCTGTTCGTTGAATTCGGGTTCCCCTTCGCAGCGAATGGCAACCTGTTCGTTGAATTGGGGTTCTCCTTCGTGGCTAAGACGAAGTTGCATTCAACTATAAGCTGTTGCGTGTAGACTTTGCCCTGTATCGGATGAGGGGAAAACAAGCGAAAGGCTTAATTGATGTACTTTTTCTCTCGTTCTCTTTTCAACCAAGCTATTAAATCAGTGAACAGTGAACAGTGACCAGTTATCAAGTTTCACACGGGGATGCGAGACGCATAGCGTGTTACCTACCATCTTTGATGGGAGCCGTTACTACTCAGGGATTAACTGATAACTGATAACTGAAAGGTGATCAGCTTTGCTGGTGCCGTAGGCGATCGCATTTCCTGACTTTACCGAGGCAAGTTTTGATTAAGCATTGTCGGTTTGGCAACCAGATCAGGACTTACGCACTCAAACATTTAAAATGGCTGTAAACCTTTGTTCCCCGTTCCCTGTTCCCTTTTATAGCAACTGCTAGGGCGGTTAGGACGTAGACTAAAGGTATGAATGATGGGTGTGTTGATGAACAAGGCAGCAACTTCCCTATAGTCTGGTCGTATTTACCAGCAGGCTAACAACACAGTGGAGTGGACAGTAGAGAGTTTTCAGACTTCGTTTCAGTCATGTCTGCCGCCGCTCACTTTAGTCGCGTTATATCGCTTTGCCTTGTGTGTCTGTGTTCTGGCGACAAGACGGTCAGGGAGAATCTCTTATGAGTTTTGTAGAGAGAGTTGTAGCACAATTTGCCCGTCCCACAGGATTTTTTGGGAATATCGCTGGCTTCATCATGGCGCATAGGCCATCAAATCTTGAACGCAATGAGTGGGCAATTTCTCTGCTGAACCTGCAACCCTCCGACCGCGTCTTGGAAATCGGTTTCGGGCCTGGAGTAACAATCCAAAAGATGAGTGAAATTGTGATCCACGGTGTTATTTGGGGTATCGATCATTCTGAAGTGATGTTCAGGCAAGCCTCGAAAAGAAATCAACGCGCCCTGGAGGCTGGAAGAGTGCGACTTGTGCTCACTTCGGTATCGCAATTGCCCTCCAACGACAGCCCATTTGACAAGATTCTGGCTGTTAATAACTTTCAGTTCTGGGAGAACAAGACTGACGTGCTGAAACGGCTAAGAGAACAGTTGCACGCGGGAGGAATCATAGCCCTCGTTCATCAGCCTAGAATTCCTGGCGCTACAGAAAATGATGTGACTAAAGCAGGAGAAAGGTTTGCACACTATCTGGAAACGGCTGGATTTAAAGACATCAAAGTGGAACGGAAGATGATGAAGCCTGTTTCGGCGGTGTATGTGCAAGGAAGAAATCTTCAATAAGGACGACAGCAGAAGACAGTGCGCTTTTAATGCACCACGACCCTCAGCATTCTGAGTATACACTCCTAGGAAACACATTCAGGAGTGGTGGGTGGGCATTGCCCACCCTACTTGTCGTAATACTGCTAGAGGTTACGCTGCTGAGGTTCAACCCCAGTGCTTGAAAATGTATGTTATGGCTCAAGTATTAGTAAAGTAACGCTGCGTTGTAGCTGTTCCATTACTGGGTGTATCAAAATTGATACTCTGGCGGGTTCGTTCCAGTTCCGGTGAAGAGTGACTTTCGAGGCGATCGCCGGATTGAATGTCAAACCAATGAATATCTTGGAGTGAAAAGGATAAAGTAACATCTTCTCCTCCCCAGGTTAGATCAGCAGGCAACAGAGCGCGTATCCTCAAATCCGAACCCTTAACTCGAACGCTGATTAGATTCTGCATCCCCAGGTTTTCCACTAAGAATATTCGACCTTGAAGGGTCAGTCTATCCTCCGGTTCAGCGAGGCGGACATCTTCTGGACGGATGCCCATGACAACTTGTTGAGGCACTGGCGATAGGTTCGGCAAGGGAATCCTAAAGTCACCCAAGATTGCATTATTGCCTTCGCAGTTGAGCGTCAATAAGTTCATTTGAGGACTACCAACGAAACCCGCAACAAACTGATTTGCAGGTCTGTTGTAGATTTCATGTGGGGGGGCTAACTGTTGCAGACAGCCATCGAATAGCACGGCAACTTTACTGGAAAGGGTCATCGCTTCCGTCTGGTCGTGAGTCACGTAGACCACAGGGGCTTGCTGCTGCTCGAATAACTGTTTTAAGTCTGCCCGCACTTGCTCTCGCAACAAGGCGTCAAGGTTACTCAGGGGTTCATCCAGCAGAAAGACATCTGGGTTGCGTACCAAAGCACGACCCAATGCTACCCGCTGCCGCTGCCCTCCTGACATTTGCCCGGGTTTGCGATCCATCAAACTTGTCAGTCCCAGCTTCTCAGCGACATCAGACACGCGCCGCCGGATTTCCTCAGACGGTATTTTGCGCAGCTTTAGACCCGCCGCAATATTTTCATAAACGGTCATATGGGGATAGAGCGCATAGCTTTGGAACACCATCGCAATGTTCCGCTTGCCTGGTCCTACACGGCTAACATCGCGCCCGTTCATCACGATTTTGCCACGGGTGGGCGGCTCCAGCCCCGCAATTAACCGCAGTAGCGTTGATTTCCCACACCCTGATGGTCCCAGCAGGGTGAGAAACTCTCCTTCATCCACATCAATGCTAATGTCTTTAACCGGGATCACTTTAGGCGTGTAAGTTTTATTTAGGTGGATCATTTCAAGCTTTGGCATGGCTCTTATCACTCATATGTGTAAAATTTGTAATGGGTTCAGCTATCAGTCTCTTAATCAAATTCAGATTAGTTTTGAGAGCTAAAGCGGTCGGTTTAAAAAGGTAAAGTGTGAACTTTTAATTCATGATTATACTCTAACTTTCACACATAATGCTTCCTTCTTGCGACAGACCAATTGATAGCTGAAAACCGACAATTCTTGATTCCAATTGGGAGCATCCCCAATACGCAATTTAGCCTTTGACAGCACCAGCGGTTAAACCTTGGACAATCTTACGTTGGAAGACTAGCACGAGGATCAGCAACGGTAATGTCCCTAAAATTGTAGCCGCTGCAATTGGACCATAGGGAATTTCAAACACCGATGCCCCACTTAACTGAGCTGTTGCTACGGGGATAGTCTTCATCGATTCGCGGGTGATGAAGGTCAGTGCGAAAAGGAATTCATTCCACGTAGCAATGAAGGCAAGAATTCCTGTTGTCGCCAGTGCTGGAAGCGTCATCGGCAAGACAATTTGGGTCAGCATTTGCACCGTGTTGTAGCCATCTACTTTAGCGGAATCTTCTAAATCTTTTGGCAGTTGTTGGAAGAAACTCCGCATCACCAGAATGGTCAATGGTAAATTGATCGCGGTGTAAGGAATAATCAATGCCAAGTAGTTATTGCCTAAATCAAAGAATTTAACGACCTCTAACAGTCCCAAAAACAGCAACACGGCAGGAAATAGCGTCACGATGAGGATGCTGGCGAGCATGATTCTGTGTCCTGGCAGTCGCATCCGTGCTAAGACATAAGCAGCAGGAGCGCCTAATCCCAAAGCTAGGACTGTGGAAGTGACAGAGACGAAGGCGCTATTCAGCATATAGGCGGTAAACGGACGCCGGATGAATAGCGATCGATAATGGTCTAGGGTAAGTCGTCTGGGGATGTAGACCGTAGGAATGGCAGAAATATCAGCATTAACTTTAAACGAAGTGAGCACCTGCCAAAGGATTGGTGCGAGGAAAAAGACAACAACTAAAGCGACAGAAATGGGTAAAAGAATTTTCCGCCAGTTAAAAGTTGTTTTCTCTTGGGTGGGTTGATGTGCAACGGTAGTCATAGTTAGTGGTTAGTGGTCAGTGGTCAGTGGTTAGTGGTTAGTGGTCAGTAGTAAAGAACAACGGACGACTGACCACTATCGAGCGCCTGCGGCATGGGAGCGAGATCTAGAGAGGAAGTAAGCAGCGATCGCAACGGCTGCCACTAAAATCAAAAATGTCACTACAACAAGTGCTGCACCATAGCCAAAATCTAGGTAGCGCATCACCGTGCCGTAAATATAGATAGAAACGGTTTCCGTCGCCCCACCAGGGCCGCCTCCCGTCATGACCTGAATCAAGTCGAATATCCCGAAGGCTTGAGCAAATCGGAACAACAAAGCAATTACAATTTGGGGCATCAGTAACGGGACTGTGATTCTCCAAAAACTCTGCCACGGCGTTGCCCCATCAATCGAATGGGCTTCATACAGGTCATTGGAAATTGATTGCAATCCAGCCAGCAGCAGCAGGGCGATAAACGGTGTTGTTTTCCAAACATCAGCTAAAATCACGGCAATCATTGCCAGTGTGGGATTTCCTAGCCAGCTAATGCCCGTTTCGATGATACCCAACCGTCGCAAAATGTCATTGACAACGCCATACTGGTCATTAAAAATCCACGCCCAAACCAGTCCCATCAAGGCGGTTGGCAATGCCCAAGGTAAGAGGGAAATCGTTCTCACAATGCCTCGTCCCCTAAAGGCTTGGTTGAGTACGAGAGCAACACCCATCCCAATAATCAGTTCCAGCAGGACGGAACCGAATGTAAAGACGGTAGTGTTCCACATACTCTGCCAGAATCGCCCATCCCCCATCATCCGCCCGTAATTATCGAAGCCGGAGAAAACTTGGTTTAGCTGCGTACCGAGGTTCTGGGTGTAGAAGCTTAACCAAAAAGCTCTCAAGATTGGGTAGGCAAAGACGAGCAACAGCATGATTAATGCTGGGAGGAGTAGCAGCCAGCCTGTCCTTTGTTCTCGTGCCCGAATCGCGTCATGTGTCATGTTTCAATGGTTAGTTGTTATGGGCTAGTTAACTTTTTTGAGCAGCGCTAAATTCATTTAACAAATAAAGAAGACATTATTCCTTTGTTCATCGCAAAGGAATAATGACCAAAAATTAAGAACTAACAACCACCTTTTGAGGAGGTGTTAGCTCTTGTGAAACTTGGGTGTTATATCGTCCCAAGATACTACGGGTTTCTCTCGCGGCTGATTGCATCGCATTTTCTGGACTG
>JAIUYC010000201.1 GCA_020216575.1 Coleofasciculus sp. S288
AAAACAATAGGGGTATGTCCGGCGTCAGTTAGGTATTTAGCGCAGGCAAGTCCTGCGAGCCCTGCTCCAGCGATCGCAACTCGCATGTGATGGTACTAATCCTGTTTAGGTGCTTGTGGGTGTACTCTCGCACTCATTATAGTTTGCATTCTGTTACATTTCTCAGATAAACCGAGTAGCTCTCCTCATTTTCCCGTTTTTTGTCTCTCCTATGACATTTATAGGCTAAATCTACGAGCCACTAACACTCAGCCCTCCAAGGCATGGGCAGTCGAGTAGGCAGTACTTAACGTTAGATGAGACGTGTAAAGTTATTTCTGGATGCTCCTGCGTTAAAAAGGTGAGTGTAATTAAACATACACCGATTGGGGTAGCACTCAGGATAGAAGGTAAAAAATTAGTAACCTTTGCGGCTAGTCATGAAAAACGCCTCAATCCTTCTATCAAGATTAAGGCGAGGGTGAACAGTCCTTTCTGGGAGTGGCCTTGCGGTTAATTCAAGAGTTTCATGGTTGAAATACCTAAACCTACACAATGCGGAAGATAAATGGGTAACGATAAGATAGTTCGGGATTGCTCAGAACTTGAATAATCGCAAGAATTGGCAGTACCCAACTGACAATAAACAATAAACCCAGCAGTGGCCAACCAATGAGGAGAATTGTCAGGAATCCGAAAATTACACCGTAGAGCCAGATATTCAAGTGAAAATTGAGGGCTTCTTTGGCATTTTCTTTGACTACTGGATCGTCGGATACGAACAAGATGGCAATCGGAATTGCGATTGAAATCAAAAAAGCGCTAATAAAAATTGAGCCATGACATAAAGCTGATAAGAGTTTTCGTTTGTCTGGGTCGTACTCCATAGATTTGCCTCGGTCATACTCCATAACTATAAACCTCCTGTGATCACCACGGCTTACTGTTTTCTAGTCATGACTGTAGCACGTAGCTTTGTGGAGACAGGTCGTAAATCCCGTCCTGAATAGGGCGTGTTCGCATCCAGGCTACCCACCCAAGGCGGGACAAGATTAAGAAAAAAGCCGAGGGAGGTTGAGGCGTTTGTTCTCGATAAGTAGTTGGACGCAATTAATTACACAAAAAATGGGCTGTAAATTAGGTATAGCAAGGAATCAACATGTAATTAATTCTGTCTGGTTACTTAGCCCTCTTCTGTCACTTACGGAAAATCACAAGATGGATGTCCGTCCTGCTAGTGAAGACCCTGACGGCGATCCGGCCGACGAGTACTACAACAATCGCCGATACTAATTTTCAGGCTTGATCTAAGCCAGAATAAGGGTTTAAAACTGAACCCTTATTTTTTTGCCTATGCGCTTGACTTCCCTCGATGTCTTTCGCGGTATTGCCATTACCAGTATGATTTTGGTCAACAATCCGGGGAGTTGGTCTTATGTCTATGCCCCGTTGCTTCATGCCGAGTGGCACGGTTTTACACCGACTGATTGGGTCTTTCCCTCGTTTTTATTTATTGTGGGTGTGGCGATCGCATTTTCCCTTCCCAAATACACAAAAGACGACAAGCCCACTGCCCAAGCCTACTGGCGAATTACCCGGCGAAGCGCAATTCTGTTTGCTCTCGGTTTGCTGCTTAATGGTTCCTCCATTGTTTTGGATTGGTTGCTCAATGGGGCTTCCCTTTCCGATTTAGCTAATATCCGCATTATGGGCGTCTTGCAGCGGATTGCTCTTACCTATCTCCTTGCCGCTTTAGCCGTGCTGAATTTCCCCCGACGCTTCCTGTGGGTGCTGATGGCAGTAATCTTATTGGGATATTGGGGTGCGATGTCTTTAGTCCCCGTTCCGGGTTATGGTGCTGGCAATTTGACGCCAGGAGGTAATCTTGCCGCTTATTGCGATCGCCTTATATTAGGAACGAACCATTTGTACAAACAAGGTCAGTTTGACCCAGAAGGGCTGTTTAGCACGCTTCCAGCCGTAGCGACTGTCCTAGCTGGTTACTTCACAGGAGACTGGTTGCGCCATCAGCCGATAAAGTCGCGCACCAGTTTGGGTTTGGCATTATTTGGCATTGGGTGTCTGGGTTTAGGTTGGGCGTGGGGTTTAATGTTTCCCATTAACAAGCAGCTATGGACAAGTTCCTATGTTATCTTTTCTACGGGCTGGGATTTGCTTTTACTAGCAGTCTGTTATCAATTGATTGAAGTGCGAGGAATTCGCAAATGGGGATTTCCTTTTCAAGTTATGGGGTTGAATGCGATTTTTGTTTTTGTCGCTTCGGGTTTTCTCATTCGTATCCTCAGTCGAATTCATGTTGGAACTGGCGATAATGCTCCAAGTGTTTATACCTGGATTTACAAGAACCTGTTTGCGCCTTGGGCGGGAGTAATGAATGGTTCTTTAATATTTGCCCTAGTCAATGTGTTATTTTGGTGGGTCATTCTCTACGGAATGTATCGGAAGCATTGGTTCCTCAAAATTTGATTCTAGGAAACATACGCCGCTCTATTGGGGCGTTGATTTTCCCTACAATCACATCTTGCACCAAATCCTCAGAATGGAATTCTGGGGCGATAAAAACGTTCGCGTTTGCGTAGCAGACGCTCCTTACGTCGCTACCGCTTCGCTAAGGTGCTCTCTTGAGCAAAGCGTTCCCGTTCGGCGAAGCCGTTCTCGAAGAGTAGGGTAGTCTGCCTGCGCGGACTCACGGAAAATCAAGATTTTGGTAACCCGCCTACGCAGGTTTTGTTTGTATAGCTGCGGTTTCAACTGCCAGGTCAAGATATTAGTACAGATAAATTCAGGAGTTGAAAACGATTGTTTTCTTTCTCCTGACTTCTGACTCCTGACCACTGACTCCTTCAACGTCACTGCTTATCAATATATTCTCGCCAGTATTTTATCTTTCCCTCTTCAAGTTCAAGAATGATAGCATCTTCAGCTTGGGATGTTTCACTCGTTTTTTTATTGGTATCTCTCCAACTCCACTCAATAGCCCCCTCAATTCCATTCGTAATAATTCGTTTTATCGTAATTTGTGTGTCTGTAAATTCTGCAAAATAAGCTTCTGCCGCTTCTTTGATTTGTTGTTTCCCTCGGAAGGTGGAACCTGGCACGACAAACAAACTATCTTCGGCAAAATCAGTAATAATTTTGTCAGAATTTGCAGTAGCCCAAGCGTTAGCCTGCCTTTCTACAAGTTCTCGAATTCTTTGGTGTAAGGTTTCTGATTCGGGTGACAGCATGGTTATCGAACTATCTAGCGAATTAGCATTAGCTGGAGACAGATTTGTAGCAAGACTGATTCTAGAAATAGAGTTTAGGGTATAAATAGCGATCGCTATCAAAGCAATTCTGATCCACTTACCCATTAGAGGCACATCAGCTTATTTAAACGCTTAACACGTTACTCCTGCACTCTCTCCCTGGTAATCCGAATTACTTATGAAGCGCGGAGCTTCCTATAATTTAGGCTAATTATTGTAGACTGGTATCTTGCGCTACTTTCACGTATTCACTTTTTTGCCAATAAAGCCCTTTGGGCTTTAAGATTTTTTACGAGACTTATCAACCTATCACATAGAGACTTGCGAAACGTCCGTCGCGATCAAGGCGGATGTCTCATTTTCGTTTCATTTTATTACCGTTCTTCCTATAGGCAACAATCCATCACATAATGTCTTGATTTACACAGCTATGCCACTTTCCAACGCAATTTCAACGATCGACGCCCTAGAGTTCGCCCGTGACGCCCTCTTGATTGACTTAAATACGATTTACCAAACTCTGCTTGAAGATGCTCTTAAAGAGGAAGAAGGCAGGGGGATAACGCTTGAAATGCAGCAGGAATTACTATTGCTGCGCGAGGCAAAGCAGAAGATTGACGAGGCACTCGAGGCACTCAATCAGTATCATCATCAGCAGACGAGGGCTTGTCCTCAGAACGTCTGACTTTTTAGCTGGTTATCAGGATGGAAGGCAATCCGCACTCCATCCCAACAAAAAGCCCAGCAGTGACGGCTGGGCTTTTTCAATTAGAGGAGACCATTCAAGCCTAATGAGACAGTGTGAATAAGTTTTGAACGCTGCCTCTGGGGGGTAAGCCACCTGTTTAGAGCTTTTTTACAAAAATTTTATCAACTTTCTTCTCAGCTAGCGCTACAACAGAAGAGATTAAATATCAATAAGTAACATTACTTATTTGAGTTAGCGGAGAGAGAATGGCACATTTTTGTACGGTTATTGTGGGTACTGTTTTTCTCGTAACTGGACTCGTCAAGGCACTCAGCTCCAGACAATTCATCTGGCACGTTTTCAAGTATGGTTTGCTTCCCCCGGAAGCTGTGTCCCTGATAGCCATTAGCTTCATTGGTCTAGAATGTGCCTTAGGCACAGCACTTATCTTGCATGAGTTCCCCGAGTGGCTCGTCCCTGGCTCAATTGTCCTCCTCCTGTGTTTATCCGCACTGACTCTGTGGTCTACCGCCTCGGGTCGTACCTCTGAGTGCGGTTGCTATGGGGATCTTTTGGTTCTCACCCCGAAGCAAAGCCTGCTATTGAACTTAGGATACATCCTCTTACTGGGAATAGCATGGCTTTATCCAGTCACCAACCTCCATACAGAAACTTGGCAGTGGATACTGACATTGGTGGTTTTGGTCGTTACGAGTACTCTCGGATGGCAATCTCGATACCAACCTTTAGTAGACTTAAATCGCCTAACTCCTGGAGGATATTGGAAACGTAGTTGGCTGAACGATTGCCCCTTTGATTTGCAACAGGGGTCTTATTTCGTCGTGTTCCTGAGTCCAGGTTGTTCCTATTGCAAAAGATGGATACCTGCGCTTAACGTGATACACGCTCAGAACGATTTCCCTCAGGTTCTGGGCATCATGGAGTTCACCCACGAAGAATTAGACGTATTTAGGAACGAACTTGAGGTGTACTTTCCCCTGGTTTCGATGGATAAGCGGTTGTTCGGTTCTATGGTAGATTCTTTTCCCACGGCTGTCTTGATTGAAGACGGGATGATATCGGGTAAATGGATCGGTAAGATGCCGGAAGAGTTTTTAGACCGGATTGTAGAGCTTTATGAAAGAGCAGTTTCATCCGATCGGGTGAATCAATCAGGTGAAGGCTTAGAGCCTGACTTAAGCTTACTCTAGGTACAGAACCACAGCATACTTTGACTCAGATCTCCCGGCCGGCTTCTAGAAGCTGGCAGGGCTTTTTTTATGTTTTAGGTTAGGTCACGCTCAAGATAGAGGCTGTATCCATCAGCAAATTGCACTACAGGCTCTATTGCGCCATGCAAGCACGGTTGATTATCAAAGGATACTTTAAGAGGGCGATCGCAAACCAGACAAGTTTTTTCAATTTGTTCCAACTCGGCTTCATACTTTTGTAGGAAGAAAATCAACCCACAATTTTTAGCCAGTGATTCAAACGCTTGCCACTGTTCTGGCTCGTGAACACAATTGAGTACTGATATACAAAAGTCAAACCAACTCGCCGAACAAGCCCATAGGGCGGGTTCAATGCAGGAATCAATCGGTTGCTTTAGGTGAGTTCTCAATTGTTCTCTGAGGGGGTAAACCAGTCGGCTGAGTTGACTGTATAGCTGCCCCCAAAGTTGGTTTGAAAGTTGGTCTTTCAATTGGCTACTCAGTTGGGGATTCAGTTGCTTTCCCAGTTGCCTCACAAGTGGATTCGGCAGTTGCCATTGCCATTCCCTTGGACTCGTAATAAAACTCTTAAGTGCTGCATAAGGGCTATCGAAAAACAGAACTCTAGGTTTTCTTTCACCCATCGTGGCATAGGCAGCTTCTATCGCTTCTATCGCTTTGTGGCGATTGATTGGCTCGGTTGAAAGGGCGATCGCTCTCCACTTGTCTCGATAAACGGGAATTAAAGCGTTTTGCTCTAGCGTAAGTTCAGTAATAATTTCAGTTTGCAACATAGCACCATCCCTTTAGCTCGTATTCGCACTAACTCCGCACCATCTAGCGACCTCTAAAAATTTGAATGATGTGCTAAATCAGTTGCAGGGGTGTACTTTCGATGTTGCCCTGATGTTTAAATGGTCTTTTTGATTTCAATGAGATTTGCGCACCTTTATTAACTCTTCAAGCAATTTAGGAACTTTATCCGCAGAAATTAACAAAATTTCACATCAGTTGCGTGAAAGTACGGTGGTAACTCTGTTTGTATTGGTATCAACTTCTAGCTTAGCGGTTATAGATGCCAAGCAGCATACCCAGTGTTACGCAAACAGTAACAATCCCGATTCAAACCTTCACCTGAGACATACTGAAAGCAATTGAACTGAGGGACTTCGATGAATTGCCCAACTCATTCTCTCCTCAAGCCCACGTTGTTATTGAGTACTCTGCTGGGAAGCCTTCTTTTAGCAAGCTGTAACGCGGCTAGCAATATGCAATCGATAGAGCAAAAGGCTCAAATGTCAATGCCTCCAGCGGCAGCGCCAGCTGGGGGTGATGCCAGTGTGAGGAATGAATCAGCATCAGTGGAAGTAGAGCGAGCAACCAATCAAGTCCCTCAGTCTCGCCCTCAGCTTGTCAAAACTGCTGAAATTGCTCTTGTTGTCAACTCCATTGATCAGACACTTCAACAAGCTTCACAAATTATCCAACAACAACAGGGGGATGTATTGGGGTTACAGAATGACAAACCCCAGAATAGTAACCGCCGCGAAACAGCATTCATGCAAATCCGCGTACCGCAAGGCAAGCTGGAAACCACTCTCGATGCCTTAGCTAAACTGGGAACCGTCCAGCGCCGCAACCTCAGTGGTGAAGATGTCACCAACCAACTGGTCGATTTCCAGGCTCGATTGCGGAATTTGCGGAAAACGGAAAGCTCTCTACTTCAGATTATGAATCGCTCCGGCTCAGTTGGGGAT
>JAIUYC010000202.1 GCA_020216575.1 Coleofasciculus sp. S288
TACGAAGCGCAGGAATTTCTCAACAGCGCCCAGTTTTGGTCGATGCGCGTCCACCCAGACGATATGGAGGGGATTTTAGGCAGTTTACCGCAACTCTTCGAGCAGGGGTCTTGTTCCTACGAATACCGTTTCCGACATGCCCATGGAGCGTATCATTGGTTATACACTCAACTAAGGTTGGTTAAGGATGAAGGGGATAACCCGATTGAGTGTGTGGGTTATTTGGTAGACATTAGCGATCGCAAACTAGCAGAGGAGCAGCTACGCGAGAGTGAAGAAAAATTCCGTCAGCTTGCAGAAAATATCCGGGAAGTTTTCTTTATTATTTCTCATACTGGGGAAATGATTTATATCAGTCCTGCCTACGAACAAGTTTGGGGAAGAACTTGCGAAAGCCTGTATCAAAATCCTCGTTCCTGGTTAGAGTCAGTTCACCCAGAGGAACGCCAGCAAATAGCGACAGCGCTAGAACGCCAAATTCGCCATGTAACCGACTTTGATGAAACGTACCGCATTCTGCGCTCAAATGGGGCGATGCGTTGGATTCATGCCCGTTCTTTCCCCGTTCAATATCGGACATTCTATCGATTCGTTGGGATTGCAGAAGATATTACTGATCGCAAACAGGCAGAAGAAGCGCTACGCCGGAGTGAAGAGCGCTGGCAGTTGGCAATTCATGGCAGTCATGATGGTATTTGGGATCATAACCTGATTACCAACGAACATTTCCTCTCTCGACGTTGTCTAGAAATGTTGGGATATGACTATGACAAAATCAGTGATTTTGATAAGTGGATTAGTTATATGCATCCCGATGATGTCACTCTCCTACAAGAGACATTCCAGAGGCATCTGAATCGAGAAACCCCCTATTATTCCTGTGAATATCGCCTGCGCTGCCAAGATGGCAGTTACAAATGGCTGTTAGCACGGGGACAAGCACTTTGGGATGAGCTGGGAAATCCAGTACGAGCTGTTGGTTCCCTTACGGACATTACCGCTCGCAAAACAGCAGAGGAAGCATTGCAACATGCCAAAGAAGCCGCAGAAGCTGCCAACCAAGCCAAAAGCCAATTCTTGGCAAACATGAGCCACGAACTCCGCACCCCCCTAAACGGCATTTTGGGCTATGCCCAAATTCTCCAGAAAGATAAAACCTGCACTTCCCAGCAAAAAAAAGGAATTGACATTATTTATCAGTGCAGCGAACATCTCCTCACACTGATCAACGACATTTTAGATCTGTCTAAAATCGAAGCCGGGAAACTCGAACTTTACCCAGAATCCATCAATTTTCACTCCTTCCTCAAAGGGCTGTCAGAACTCTTCTACATTAAAGCCCAACAAAAAGGAATTAACTTGACATTTCTAGCCCTAACCCCACTTCCCACAGGAGTTGAGACTGACGAAAAACGACTCCGCCAAGTCTTAATGAATCTCCTTTCCAATGCTGTCAAATTTACCGATACTGGCCATGTCACGTTCAAAGTGGGAGTGGTTCATGGTTCATCGTCCTCCTTATCGCGAGAAGCCAGCTATAGGGTTCATGATTCAAATCAACCAGCAATGAACAATGAACTATCAGCTATGAACAAAATTCGCTTCCAAGTTGAAGATACGGGTATCGGCATAAATTCAGATCAATTGGAAAAAATATTCTTACCCTTTGAGCAAGTTGGGGATGGTCTGCATCGAGCAGATGGAACAGGTTTAGGACTAGCGATTACCCAAAAAATTCTCTTAATGATGGGAAGCCAAATTTTTGTTGAGAGTACTCCTGGCATTGGCAGTAGATTTTGGTTTGACTTAGACTTGCCAGCTACAGCAGAACTGATAGAGCCAACACCCACCCAAACGACGGATAATATCATTGGCTACCAAGGTGAAAGACGAAAAATCCTTGTTGTCGATGACTATTGGGACAATCGCGCCGTTCTCAATAATCTCTTAGAACCCCTTGGGTTTGAAGTCATAGAGGCATCTGACGGGCGAGAGGGTTTAGAAAAAGCCGTTGAGTTGAAACCCGATTTGATTCTGACTGACTTGATGATGCCCGTAATGGATGGCTTTGAAATGACGAAATCACTTTGTCAATTATCAGAGGTTCAAGCTCCGATTATTATTGCGATTTCTGCCAGCGTGTTGGACGCTGATCGAGAAAGAAGTCATGCATCGGGTTGTCAAGATTTCCTCTCTAAGCCTGTCAACGCGGAAGAATTGCTTAAAAAAATAAAACATTATTTAAACCTATCTTGGATATATGAGGATAAAACTCAAGTCCGGGAAGCCGTTAATGTGCCTAGTAGCAACGCTGGGGCTACACTCCCAGAAATGGTAATCCCGCCCATCCAGGAATTAATTTCCCTGTACGAAGCGGCTCAAATCGCTCATGTTACGGGTGTTAAGCAAATAACCACTCGGCTCGAACAATTGTCTCCTGAGTGTAGTTCCTTTACCACCAAAGTACTGGAACTAGCAGCCAATTTCGACTTTGAAGAAATTGCCAACTTAGTTGAACGATATCTTCCCAAAGAACAAAATAAGGAAGACGGCGTTGCAGAAAATTGAGAGGGAGGTCTACTTGCTGTGAAAATTCTGCTGGTGGAAGATGATCAGCTTGCCAGTTCAGTACTTTCAGAAGCTCTCATTGCCCACCACTACACGGTCGATGTGGTGGTAGACGGACAAACAGCTCTAGAGCTGGCAACAGCCTTTGACTATGACCTGATTGTATTGGATTGGCTCATTCCCAAACTGGACGGCATCAACCTTTGCCGCCAACTCCGTTCTCAACAGTATCAAAAGCCTATCCTTTTACTGACTGCAAAAGATTCTCATACCGACATCGCTACGGGATTAGATGCAGGAGCAGATGACTATGTCGTCAAGCCCTATGACTTAGTGGAATTAATAGCACGAATTCGGGCTTTGCTGCGTCGGGGAAATTCTCCCGTCACTTCGCTACTGACTTGGGGCAACCTCTGCTTGAACCCGGTTTCGGGTGAGGTTACTTATGAAGAACATTTGTTATCTTTAACTCCCAAAGAGTATAGACTGCTGGAGCTTTTCTTACGGAACCCCCGACGGCTCTTCAGCCGGAGTGCCATTATCGATCGCCTCTGGTCTTTCGATGGCTCCCCTAGTGAGAGTGCCGTGACAACCCTGATTAAGGAGTTGCGGCAAAAGCTGAGAACGGCTGGAATCCCTGAAGAACTTATCGAAACTGTGTATGGATTGGGCTACCGTCTCAAAGCACCGCCCTCTCAGTCCAATCCGACTCTCACCCATTCAACAACGGCATCGACTACAACACAAACGAGTCAGCTTTCGCCCAAGGGACGAGCTTCACTCAACCAGGTGTTGGAGCGATTCAGAAAGTCGTTTGCAGACAAGGTGGCTGTGTTGGAGCAGGCTGCGATCGCATTGTCAGATGGCTCTTTGAGTACCGAACAGCGACAGAGTGCCATACATCAAGCCCACAAGCTAGCGGGTTCGTTGGGGATGTTGGGTTACCCAGAAGGCTCAAAGCTGGCACGGCAAAGCGAACACCTACTGATGGACGAGTCCATATTGGGGCAGGAAGAAGCATCCCGATTAAAGCAGCTAGTCAGCGCCCTTCAAAACGAACTCACCAAGCCTCCCGTTGTTCTTACCGAACAACCAGTTCCCTTTGAGCGAACTATCCAGGTGCTGATCGTCGATGATGATGTTGCCCTAACCAAGCAGCTGAAGCAGCAAGCCAATTTTTGGGGAATGGAGGTAGCGATCGCTACTAATTTGACAGCGGCCAGACAAGCCATTGCCCGATCGCTTCCCGATGTCGTTTTGTTGGATCTAACCTTTGCCAATCCAGCCGAAGACGGACTAACGCTGCTCGGAGAACTAACCCAGCAATATTCTACACTTCCTGTTCTGGCATTGACTGGGCGAGACAGCTTGGATATTCGGGTTGCCGTGTCTCGTCTGGGGGGACGGGGATTCTTGCACAAACCCGCAGAACCGGAGCAAGTTTTTACAGCGATCGCTCAGGTGTTACCACAAAATCAAACAGCAGAGGCTAGGGTAATGATCGTGGACGACGATCCAGCAGCACTGACAGCGCTCTCGTCTCTGCTGCAACCTTGGGGACTTCAGGTAACGACGTTAGAGAATCCAAGAGCGTTTTGGGACGTGCTAACGGCTACTGCCCCAGATTTGCTGCTGTTGGACTTGGAGATGCCGCAGTTTAGCGGAATTGACTTGTGTCAGGTAGTACGTCAAGACCCGAAGTGGGGAGACTTGCCGATTCTGGTTGTGACAGCCCACACCGATGCCGAGTCGATTCAACGGGTATTTGCAGTTGGAGCAGATGACTTCATTGCTAAGCCAGTGCTTGGACCAGAGCTAATCACGCGAGTAACAAGCCGCATCGAGCGAGTCCGGTTGCGGCGGAGAAGAAGGGAGTAGTTGGTAGGAACCTTGCATGCATCTCACTAAACACTAACTATACCCCATGCATGCCCTATGCCCTATCGCCTATGCCCTATGAGCCATGATTAAAGAACAAATCTTGCTAGTTGATGATATCGTAGCCAATCTTAATTTAGTTTCGGATTTTTTGCTCGAAGCAGGGTTTGAAGTTCTGACTGCTAAAAGCGGCTTCCAAGCCTTAAAAATTCTAGAAAGAGCTTCACCCGCTCTTATCTTATTAGATGTTGTTATGCCGGAAATGGATGGGTTTGAAACTTGCCGCCGTCTGAAAGCTTCTGAGAAGACGAAAGACATTCCCGTAATTTTTATGACGGCTGTTGCTGATACGTCTAATCCAGCCGATAAGGTCAAAGGGCTGACGCTTGGCGCGGTGGACTATATCAGTAAGCCAATTCAGCTCGAAGAAGTTTTAGCCCGTATCAAGACTCACCTGCAACTGCGTTCTTTAACCAAGCAACTCCAAGAACAAAATGCACTCCTACAACAGGAAATTTGTGCTCGCGAAGCCGCCGCAAAGCATCGCAAGCAGGCAGAAGCCACACTGCAAGAAGCCGAACGGCGGTGGCGATCGCTACTGGAGAATGTGCAACTGGTCGTAGTAGGCTTAGACCAAAGGGGAAATGTGGAGTATGTTAACCCTTTCTTCTTCAGCCTCACTGGATATACTCAAGCGGAAGTTTTAGGCAAGAACTGGTTTGAAACGTTTATTCCCCCATCCCATCAACAGCAGTTTCAGATTATTTTTCGTGAAATCTTGGAACACAACCTCCATCCTTACCACCAGAACCCAATTCTGACCAAATCGGGCGAAGAACGGCTGATCGCCTGGAACAATACTCTACTGCAAGATGCAGAAGGAAATATCGTTGGAACCATGAGCATTGGCGAAGACATCACCCAACGTCAAGCCATTGAGCGGATGAAAAAAGAATTCATTTCTATTGTCAGTCACGAACTGCGAACTCCACTGACTGCCATTCGAGGGTCTATTGGCTTAGTGGCAACGGGAATCTATGATAATAAACCCGAAAAAGCCAAACGCATGCTCGAAATTGCTCGAACAAGTAGCGATCGCTTAGTGCGGCTGGTCAATGACATCCTTGATCTAGAACGATTAGATTCAGGGAAAGTGACGTTGGTTAAGGAAGTCTGTGATGCTGCTGCGTTAATGCAGCGATCCGTGGAAGCTGTGCAGACTCTGGCTGACTCGGCAGCGATTACCATCTGCGTTACTCCTGTATCGGCTCAAGTTTGGGCTGCACCGGACTCCATTATCCAAACGCTCACAAACCTGTTGAGTAACGCCATTAAGTTCTCTCCCTCCAATAGCACGATTACCCTGAGTACTCAACTCCAATCCGACTGTGTTCTGTTCCAAGTCAAAGACCAGGGACGAGGTATTCCCACTGATAAACTGGAAACTATCTTTGGGCGATTTCAGCAGGTTGATGTTTCGGATTCCCGTCACAAAGGAGGCACGGGTTTGGGCTTGGCTATTTGCCAAAGCATTATACAGCAGCACGACGGACGTATCTGGGTTGAAAGTACACTAGGTGAAGGCAGCACTTTTTACTTCACTTTGCCAGTCTCTTCAGAGCAATAACACTCAACAGCCTCACGTACAAGGCGATGAGGCTTGTTCCTAGCCGTTAGCAAAGCGGGAGCGCGTTCGGTGACCTCAGCGGAACCGCGTACTCGCGCTATAGTTATCGACAGTTATCGACTGAAACAATAGGCGCATTGACTGACGCCCTGGATTTCAGAAAATCAACACGAATATTCATTGAGGCATTGTAGTCAGCATGGCATTCAAACCCACACTTCTTATATGAACAAACGGATTTTGGTAGTTGACGATGAAGAGTGCATCTATGAGGTTGTCCAAGCTTGCCTGGAAGACATGGCAGGCTGGGAAGTGATTGTCGCCGCATCAGGTGAAGAAGGATTGCTCAAGGTACAAGTTGAACCTCTAGATGCCATCCTTTTAGATGTGTCCATGCCGGAGATGGATGGCTTTGTTTTCTTTGAAAGGCTTCAGGAAAATCCTGCCACTCAGTCCATTCCAGTCATTTTGCTAACTGCTAAAGTCCTGCCAGATGACCAAGCGCGGTTTGAAACGATGGGCGTAGCCGGAGTCATTACTAAGCCCTTTAACCCTGAAACTATTTCTGCACAAGTTGCCGAAATCCTGAGTTGGAGCATTTGACATCCTCCCTACCCTACAACGCTATCGGATAGGGATTCCCAACAATTGCTTCCGATTGGACGATAAGATACAAAAGCCTAGCGCTTTTGACAGCTTTCTAAGGACTACCTTTGATGCTAGGGTATGCAATACCCAGTAAACTTGATGAGACTCGCACCATCACTTATGCCAACTGAGATCGAGCGAAAATTTTTAGTCAAAGGCGAAGAGTGGCGATCG
>JAIUYC010000203.1 GCA_020216575.1 Coleofasciculus sp. S288
GAGCTTGCGTTCGACGAGAAAGAAACCTTGCAAGAAAACGGGATTTATTTTGCGATTAATTACCGCCTTTTCTAGAACGTCAAATTTGAAAAGGCAGAGGGCAAAAGGTAAAAGGTAGGAGCGAATGTCCGTTTGCTGCTAATACCCAATCCGCTTCGATAGCCCCTTTTTTGAAGGAACCACAGAGGCACAGAGTTCACAGAGGAAAGAACAGGGAGGGAATTAAAAGATAAAAGAGGTTATAAATGCGGATTTGGTATAACTTACTAGGCTACGTAAACGACCGTAAAAATGTTAAAAATGAATTATCTTTCTTATGAAATCAAGACGTTATCGAAGAAATCAAAACTTCCGCATAGCTTCCCTTTTTAAGGGGGGTTGGGGGAATCGCAATTGGCTCAAATTCCTGAAATTTCCTAAATGGCATCTAACGCCCAAACACAAATACCTTCCAATTCAACAACAAACAACAAAAATTCTTTTCGTTTGCCTGTTTCTTGTCTCCTTCTTTCTAACTCAAGGAGTTGCATGGGTTTCAGGTGCAGGGAATCTGCCCGTTGTCGCTCAGACGCCAACGGAGGTAACAACACTCCAAGACTCTATAAATCCAGACGCCTTAGTCGAGGATGCGAAGAGACTCTTTCAAGCGGAACAGTTCGCAGAAGCCTTAAGCCGCTTGCAACAAGCCGCTAATGCCTATGCACTCAAGGGAGATTTACTCGGACAAGCAAAGGCTCTCGACCTCCAAGGGCAAGTCAATCTCGTCCAAGCACAACCAGAAACTGCTGTAGAGAATTTTGCCACCGCTGCTGCTAGTTACGAGCAAGGAGGTGAAAAAACGGAGGCGATTAAAAGCCGACTCAATCAAGCTGAGGCACTACGCAAGATGGGAATGTATCGCCGCGCATTGGATGTACTCAAACCACTCAATAAAAATTTACCAGAGGATACTGATCCCCTGCTGAACGTTATTGTCTTACGTAGTTTGGGGATTACTCAGCGTCTAATTGGCAATCTTGATGAGGCTAAAGAATCTATAGAGCAAAGCTTAGGGATTGCCGCAGGTTTACCACCATCAGAAGTTCGCGAAGAGAATATTAGTGCTGGTTTTCTGATGTTAGGCAACATTGCCAAAGACCAACGCAATATAGCAGAAGACCGAGGCGAAGATAACGTTCAGAGGTATTATCAAGAAGCGATCGCCTCTTACCAAAAAGCTGCTGACACGGCTACTACACCTAGGGCAAGAATTGAAGCCCAACTCAATCAGCTCAGCGTTTTGGGAGATGCAAATCTACCGTTCACTGATGAGGAGCGGGAATTACTGAGCCAAATTCGAGAAACAATTGACCAACTGCCCCTTTCCCAGACAGCCGTACATGCCCGGATTAACTGGGCACGCATGGTGATGGAACCAAAAAATGAGGCAAATGTCAATCCTCAAGACATAGCTCAACAACTTGCGATCGCAATTGAAGAAGCCAGAAAACTGAAAGACCCTAGATCTGAATCTTACGCCCTAGGTCAGTTGGGAGAACTTCGTCAAAAACAAGGAGAGCTAACGCAGGCACAGGAGAATACTAAACAGGCGTTGCTGATTGCTCAATCGATTGGTGCGTATGACATTGCCTATCGCTGGCAGTGGCAGTTGGGGCAAATTCTCAAAGACCAGGGAAAAACAGAAGGAGCGATCGCATCTTACCAGGCGGCTGTCAAAAACTTGGAATCCATACGCGGTGACTTGGTCAAGGTTAACCCAGAAGTGCAATACTCATTTCGGGATAGCGTTGAACCCGTTTATCGCGAGTTAGCCGGGTTGCTGTTGCAATCGGAAAATCCTGAAAATATGAAGCAAGCTCGCACTGTTATTGAATCCCTCCAGCAGGCAGAATTGGTAGACTTCTTCCGAGAAGATTGTTTGACGGCAAACTCTCAAGATATTGATGCCATTATTGCGGAGACGGCTGAAAAAGAAAAAGCGGCTCTCATTTATCCGTTTGTGCTGGAAGACAGCTTAGAAGTGCTTGTGACGCTACCCAATCCCGATGCGTCTCAGTCTTCTAAAACCATTTTGCGCCGTTACACGACAACTCTACGTCAAGACCAAGTAGAAGGCATTTTGGAGCAACTGCGGCAGGGAACAGCTTTTTCCAGAGCAGCGGGACTCGAGATTAGACTTAGTGAGGAGCAAATTCGCGAGAGGCAGCAGAAGGCTTTAGAGTTAGCGCAACAAGTGTACGGATGGTTCATCAAACCGTTTGAGGCAGATTTGGAGAACAGTGGTGTCCAAACCCTGGTGTTTATCTCGCGTGGTCCTCTGCTGAACCTGCCGATGTCCGTTCTGCACGACGGCGAGAAGTTTTTGGTGGAAAAATATGCGATCGCTCAAACACCAGGACTAGAATTGTTAGACCCCAAACCCTTAGCACGCGGTCAACTCACTGCCCTCAAAGCTGGACTAACTCAACAGCGCGAAGTAAAACTTGGTGGTTCCGAAGGAACGATAACGTTTTCCCCGCTTCCCAACGTGGAGTACGAATTGAATGAAATCAGGGAGGAAGTATCCGGTAAGATACTCCTCAATGAGGAATTCACCACGGATGCACTTCAAGAAGCTGTTGACGAGGCTCCTTTCCCAGTAGTTCACCTTGCAACCCGCGGTAAGTTCAGTTCCAAACCGGAAGAGACATTCATTCTTACTTGGGATGGTCGCATAAACATCGACGAACTCCAACAAAGTCTAGGTCGAGAACAAGGCGGCAGAAATCCCATTGAGCTGCTGGTGCTCAGTGCTTGCGAGACAGCAATAGGAGATAAGCGGGGAGGGTTAGGATTAGCGGCTGTAGCTGTCAAAGCTGGAGCACGCAGCACTCTGGCAACCTTGTGGCAAGTGGATGATGAGGGTACCGCCGAACTAATGATTCGGTTTTACGAGGAGTTAAAGAATACAACAATTAGCAAAGCTGAAGCGCTTCGCCGCGCTCAACGCTCGTTCATCGAACAACCAGAGGGTAACAAGTTCCGGGAGCCGTATTACTGGGCACCCTTCGTTTTAGTAGGAAATTGGCTATGACAGCCGATAGCCTCACTTTGACGATGGGTTGGTAATGGGTAATGGGTTAACAGATGCAATGACCTATTACCCAAAACGGCGAATATAGCGGTTCTCACATGATTGGAGTACGGGCGGGTTTATTGGATTGAGCCGTGGGAAGCAGATATCTAAGGAAAACCCGCCCCTACAACTCCTGAATCTAGGTGTATCCCTGTTAACCGAGAAACGCTTTATTATGACGCTATTGTCTCAACTACAGTGGAAATGACAGCTAACTGCTTAGTATCCACCGCTTGCCCTCCCCTAATCCTAAAACCAGCAGCACGGGCATGATTGTCTAAGTCTCCCAGTAAATTCTCCATAACATTTACTGGCTCATCCTCATTTAGAGTATCGAGTGCTCCTCGACGTATCCCACGACTTTGAGCAATGCTCTGTAATCCTTTCAAAGCGTTGCGTAATGACTCAACGCTTGCTATGACTAGCACCTCGAACGTCCCAGCGTCTTCCTGCACGGTGATATAAACACCGTCCTCTGTGGGGAGCGTGAGCGTTTCACCAGGAGCAACCAGCGCTTTTTCCTCTGGAGCATCCCAGTCCAAGGGAAATAGAATAGTGATCCCTCCAGCAGAATCAATGACCAGTACGCTGAAATAGAGACTGCGACGTTCGTTGTTCTGGACTTGAATTTGAACGTCTGTTCCAGGTGGAAATTGTATCTTTCCAAGAGTATTCACATCCGGTGGGCGAGTCGGTTGGGCATTTTGAGTACCTCGACTTTTAGCCGTGCTGGCAGCTCCGCTATTATCCATAGCTTTAATTGAAATAGCAACATTTAACGGAGAAGCATCACCATTATGGAGAGTCCGCAAAATGCGCCCAGCTAACAAAGTCTTGAGTCTAGGTTGCAATCGCTTCACCGCCTCTTGTGCCGATTCTCCCACTCGACCGAAGGATTCTGGGATTGGCTCTCGACCAGCCGTAAATAAACCGATGGAACCCACCGGATAAAGATTGGAAACTCCTTGGGTTTGCCAGGAGCGGAAATCCTCTTGGGTTACCCGCCCTAATAGATAGTCAACGGAACTTTGTTGATCGACTGCAACAGGTTTAATCCTTTTTTGTCCTTGAAGTGCTGCTTGTACCTGGGTTTTCTCGTCACCCAAGGTATCGTCCACCCCAAGCCTTAGGGGTAAATCTGTAGGAATCCCCCGCACCAATTCCCGCAATAACGTTCCGGGTTTAACGAGTTCCGGTTGGTTGACCTGAAGAACTGTACCGTATGCTTCTAAGCCGACACGGGATTCTTGTTGGATTTGTCCCTGTTCCTGTCCCTCGTCATCAATGATGCTGAAGATTGCCTCACCGTCATAAGCTTCCAAACTTTGGGAGGCTATCCCACCCAGCCAAATCGTTACCCGCTTGCCCTCAACCTTCCGAATCACTGCCTCGGCGGCGGGTCGAGTTTTCTCTAGGAAGAAAAGCGGTTGAGATTCATGATTGTTCTCTGGTTTTACCTCAAACTCTGGATCTTGAATGATGTTGGCAGATTCAGCTAAGTCTTTAGTGCGAAGAGCTAAATTAGCAAAGACTGTTTCCAAGGAAGGGTTGCCAGTTTCTTGCCAGAGATAGCGGGTGAGCAGATAGCTGAACGCACCAGCATGAAATCCGGAAAACGGAGCATCCGCCGCGAATTGCTCATCTTTTGCTGAGGCGATGACCACCCCCTTAGCTACTCCTTGCTGGCGCAGCTTGTGAAACTGATCTTCTTCAAGATTCAGCTTGGAGAGCAACTGTTTCTGATACTCAATTTCTTCTGGACTGGGTTGCAGCTTGATCTCACTCGCTAGACGAGCATTGGCGGATCTCACAATTAAGTTACCGCGCTTTCCCCCTCCAGAGTGACAGCTGTCTAGGACAACCGTAAGGTATTCAGTGGGGACGGCAGACATGAGGAGAAATAGAGTCTGACCCATGATATCCGGGACAGCTATATTGGGTTGAGTAACTGATTCAGGCGGCCTTTCAACTGGGACGATGGTGCTATTGAATTCCTTGTCCCCAATCGGATTGGGATCGACTACCCGCGCTCCATGTCCAGAGTAGTGAAAGACGACTACATCTCCAGGCTTAGCTTGCTTTATTAAATGCTCGTCAAAGGCAGTTAGAATGCCTTGGCGGGTGGCTTGGGCATTTTTAACCTCTAGAATATCGCTGGGGTTAAAGCCAAAGCGGTGAATTAGCAGTTCTCGCTGCATTTCTATATCCGTGGTACACCCTTGCAATTGCCCTAACTCGGGTTGATACTCATTGATGCCAACGAGTAAAGCGAGTTTGCGCGAAGTGCTTTGAGCGAGTACTTTGGCATAGCGATTGGCTTGGTGGATCAAGTCTAGCTGACTCAATCCTAAGCTAGCGAGAAGAGAACCGCTAAATTGGAGGAAATGACGGCGTTTCATGGTTTTTTCTGAGCCAAATTGGTAGACGCTGAGATTAGAGGGTTGGTTAAAGGGATATTTTTCCAATCAATCTTTATATGTCTCTTGGAGTTGGGAGCTTATGCAACAAGCACCTGAGGGGCTGAGCCATGCTTCCTTGCCATAACAAGCCTTAAATTTCCAAAATCTATATCTGTTGGAGTCTGCGATCGCTAATTGACTATTTTCTCCAAGTCTGTCTCTTGCTTTTTCCTTCAAAGGTATCAGCAGATACGCTCTAGTTCTCGATATACTAATTGGGTACGGTCTGTTTTATTTGGCGATGCTTAAGCCAAAGCAATTTTGTACCTAGCTTGATGCTGAAGCCGACAAAAACAATTCACCTCATTAACACTGCTTTTCATTTACGGTTCTCCGCATGGGATTTTCAAAAACATTGCTAGTTGGTCTTAAAGCAGACCAGTTTCGCCATCCCCTGGATTTGGAAGCGACTAACGCTCTCAAGCAAGTACCCGGGCTGGACTTGATGGTGCGGAATCTCCTCGGTCCCTTGGCGGAACAATTTTTTTACTTGAATAATATCGCTGCCAGCGTCTTAGTGGGTGAAAATCAACTGCCACACCTTCACAAGCTACTCCTAGAAGCCTGCGAAGTTTTGGATTTGGAGCCACCTCAGCTATATGTACAGCAGCATCCAGTTCCGAATGCCTATACCTTTGCGATGCGAGGTAAGCAGCCCTTTATCGTTCTGCACACGTCCTTAATTGATCTACTGACACCAGAGGAGATTCAGGCAGTCATTGCTCACGAACTAGGGCATCTTAAGTGTGAGCATGGAGTTTATCTGACGCCAATGAATATCCTCATCTTAGCGGCTGGTCTACTTCCCACCTGGGGAACGCTAATTGCTCAAAGTTTACAGGCTCAGTTGCTAGAGTGGATCAGGTGTGCGGAATTCAGTTGCGATCGCGCTGCATTACTCGCCACTCAAAACCCTAGAGTGGTGATGTCAGTGCTGATGAAACTCGCTGGTGGTTCTCCAACTCTCGCCCCTAAACTGAATTTGGACGCCTTCATCGCTCAAGCGAGAGCTTACGACGACATTAGCAGCACCGAACTCGGTGAAATGCTCAAGCAAGCGCAAACAGCACAGCTAACTCACCCAGTTCCAGTCCTGCGGGCGCGAGAAATTGACCGTTGGGCAAGTTCTCAAAATTATCAGTCCTTGTTGCAGCAGCAGCCAATAGAGTATAATGGAAAAACTGCATCCAAGGGCGGATGGCGGAATTGGTAGACGCACCACACTCAAAATGTGGCGACCTTACGGTCGTGAGAGTTCGAGTCTCTCCCCGCCCACTGTAA
>JAIUYC010000204.1 GCA_020216575.1 Coleofasciculus sp. S288
TTGATTGGGAAATCGACGCCAACGGCAATTGAACAATTAGGAATTGAAATTCCCGTCGATCAAGTTCGGGTGGGAGAGTGGTTGCGAGTCTTGCCAGGGGAAAAGATACCCGTAGATGGCGAAGTGGTTGCCGGTCAGTCGTCGGTGGATGAGTCAATGCTGACAGGGGAGGCGCTACCCGTTTTGAAGCAACCCGGAGACATGGTGGCGGCAGGTACGTTGAATCAGTCGGGAGCGATCGCCATTAAAGCCATCCGTACCGGTTCGGAGACAACCCTAGCACAGATTGTGGCCTTAGTTGAAGAAGCCCAAACCCGTAAGGCTCCGGTGCAGCAACTGGCGGACACGGTGGCGGGGTACTTTACTTATGGGGTTTTAGCGATCGCGTCCCTAACGTTCCTATTTTGGAACTTCGTTGGCACCCAAATTTGGCCAGAGGTTTTATCCCCGATGGCTGACTCTATGGGGCATGCGATGGTTCATCCGACCTCACCCCTGCTATTAAGCTTGAAATTAGCGATCGCCGTTCTAGTGATTGCCTGCCCCTGCGCCCTTGGTTTGGCAACACCTACAGCTCTTCTAGTCGGCACTAGCCTGGGTGCGGAACGGGGCATCTTAATCAAAGGGGGCGACGTTTTAGAACGGGTTCATCAGCTAGATACCGTGGTTTTTGACAAAACCGGTACGCTTACCAGTGGTCAACCCATAGTCACGGACTGCTTACCCACTTCGCAATTATTGTTGACAGGTTCTGATGACGTGGAGAGTTCTTCTCCAAAACTCCCCACGTCCTCTTCGTCCAAACTGCTGCAACTAGCAGCAGCGGCAGAAAGTGGCACGTCTCACCCCTTAGCGTCGGCAATTTGTACTGAAGCTCAGCGACAGGAGTTACCCCTACTAGAGGCACGAGATTTTTACACGGAACCCGGACTAGGAATATCGGCTGTTGTTGAAAATCGGCAGGTGTTGCTGGGTAAAGCAGACTGGTTGAGCAAGCAAAGCGTAACGATGAGTGATGCGGCTCAGCACCAGGTTCAGGCGCTAGCTAGTGCGGGGAAAACGGTAGTTTACGTGGCAGTGGACAGTGAATTGGTTGGGGTGATTGCCGTCACCGATGTTGTTAGACCTGATGCTAAAGCAACGGTCGAACGCCTCAAGGCGATAGGATTCAGAGTGATGCTGCTAACCGGGGATCATCCGGATTCTGCCATAGCTGTTGCTCAACAACTCTCAATCGATCCCAAGGATGCGATCGCAGGGGTACGTCCTGATGGTAAGGCAGATGCGATCGCCAAACTGCAAGCTGAGGGACACCGCGTGGCAATGGTTGGGGATGGCATCAATGACGCCCCAGCTTTAGCACAAGCGGATGTTGGGATTTCGCTGCACGCAGGAACCGAGATTGCCAGGGAAACCGCAGGCATTATTCTGATGCGTGTTAGCCAAGGGCGTCCAGGAGACGTTCGCTTGCTAGATGTTGTCGAGTCCATTGAACTCTCACGCGCCACGTTCAACAAAATTCGTCAGAATCTCTTTTGGGCGTTTGGTTACAATACCCTCGGAATTCCCGCTGCCTGCGGCGTGTTTCTCCCAACCTTGGGAATTGTCCTCAACCCCTCTGCTGCTGGTGCCTTGATGGCGTTCAGCTCGGTTAGCGTCGTCACTAACTCGCTTTTACTGCGCCGTGCTTTTAAGGGTTAAGGGAATTTCGGGGGTGGTTAAGATGCCAAAAATTTTTTTTCTCCCCGCTTCCCTGCGTCTCCGCGTCTCCGCGTCAGTCTCAACCAACTACTTATAACCACACCCAAATTTTGGTAAGCTTACCCTTTGCCAAACGTTTGGGGAGTGTTTAACGACTGGCAACGAATCGGTGAGGATTCATTAATATACCAATATGCCACAATAGATGGTGAGTATTAAGACTAGGCACGAGTCAGAACAACCATATGTCTTTGCCGCTCTTGAGTTTCGGGGAATCTGTAACGTTGGAGTCTGTTCGATGGACTCCGTTATTGCATATGATTGTTTAGTGAGGGAATACCCAATTGGTGGTCGGCAATGAAGGGGAATTTTCTCAAGCGTTCAGTTCAGGAAAGCTGGTTGAGACATGTGCCAAGGTGGGGTAGCAATAGCGTTTTTCTGAACCAATTGCATTCTCTATCAGGATTGTTCGATGGCTGTACAATTAAACCAAAGTCATGCTCATTTATTAATTATTGAAGATGATAAGGGTCGCAAAGAATTTCCCTTGAAAGAGGCGGTCTATTCCATCGGCAGAGACCCCAAATCAGATATTCGCCTATTCTCACAGTTTGTCTCTCGCCGACACGCTACCTTAGTGCGACGACAGCGTGAGGACGGCAGCCCTTATTACCGGATTGTTGATGGCAATCTGAAAGGTAAGCCCAGTGCTAACGGTTTGTTAATTAATGGTCGCAAGCTTCAAGCGCATGATCTCGAAGATGAAGACGAGGTAGTATTCGGTCCACAGGTGACTGCAAAATATTACCTGCTCAAGCGTGACACGGTTCCTACTGGACCCCCGGATGAGTTTGATATTACCCTGATCAGTCCCGGTATGGTGGGTGACCCAGAAGAGTTTAATCTTGATCGCGAAAGGGACTAGTACCGCTGCCTTGGAATTCAAAATTCAAAAGTACTAGACGTAGAGACGTTCCGGTGGTTCGGCGAAGCCGTTCCCGAAGGGTACGTCTCTATAAGGTTATGCGGACTGCTGAAAAAAGGGTATAAAACCCGGATTTGGTATGAGCTGTAGGGACACGACATGTCGTGTCCTTACCCTGCTGGGAAATGAAGAACAAGCGATCGCATTCTTTATCCAGGCAGGTGAATCTTTGCCGCATACAAACTTTGCAATCGCTGCAACTGAGCACTGACTAGATACAGCAAATCTCCTTTACCTAGCAGGTAAGCGGCTTCTGTTTGTTTGCCGCCTAAGATGATTGCTGAATCGGCTTCGCTAGCGGTACGGAGGGCAACTCGCCCTGGCAGGTTGGAGCGGATGATTGGAGTAACAACACCTGCTTCTGGGCGTTGGGTGGCAATAATAAGATGAATACCAGCCGCTCTTGCCATTGCTCCCAAGCGTTTGATGCTCAGTTCCAAGGCGCTGCGAACTTCTTTTTCTGCCATGAAGTCCGCATATTCATCAAAGATGCAAACAGTACGCGGAATGGGTGGCTTTTGTCGTTGAATGAGTTGCTGGTTATAGGCATCCAAATGAGGACACTTCGCTGCCTCAAACCAGCGATAACGCTGCTCCATATCTGAGACTAATTCTTCCATGAGTGCGATCGCATCTTCGCTATCTTTGACGACTGGCGACAGCAACCAGGGCATTCGTTCAAATTCGGGGAAGGTGACTCGTTTTGGATCGACGAGGGCAATTTTTAGCTGTTGGGGGGAATGACGGTATAAAAGGGAGAGGAGAAGCGATCGCAAAAACTCACTTTTGCCACTACCCGTCGTGCCTCCTACCAAAAAATGACAAGTATTCGGATCGGATAAGTCAGCTTCTATCAATTTCCCATCCAAATCTACCCCGATCGCAATCCGCACCGGAGCATCTGGAGGCGTTGTCTTTGGCTGAATGTAATCCTCAAACCTGGCAACTTGCCGATCCGGACGTGGTAAATCGACGCTGACATATCCAGCTTGAGGTGCAATTAAAGGGGGATTGGCTATTCCCAACTGCACTTGTAAATCAGCAGATAATTTCAGCAGAGAGTTAACTTTTACCCCAAGATTTGGTTTAAGCTTTACCCGAATAAACGCAGGACCAACGGCTGCCCCTAGGTAATCAACATCAAGTTTAAAGGATTGCAGGGTTTCCACTAAATGTTTAGCGATCTCGTCAGCATCAGGAGTTGCTTCTTTTTCTTGCTTTTGAGAGGTAACCTTGTGAGGGCCAACCTGTGGTTGGGGAGGTTCTACACCATCAGATGCGTTGAGTTGAAGGCTGACTTGAGGAGTAACTGATGAGGGTATCGGTGTAGATTCGCCATCAGCATCGGCAACGACAAAATATGTTTGGCACTTTTTCCGCTGAGGGCAAATGTCACACAATAGGTCTGGATGGGGTGTGGGTGACGGCGGATTGGGTTGAGGCGGTTCCCAGTCAATCCATTGGCGCATCTGTTGTAATTTCTGGGGAATTAGCTGATGCACCGTGTTTTTTAGTTCGTCCCAAGTAAAGCTAATCTCGTCCCAGTTGGGCAAAACACTGTAAACTGCTGAATCTATGGGTACCCCAAGCTTTTCCCGCAGCATGTAACTGTAGAGAGCAGCTTGAGCGAGTTGGGCTGACTTGTCTGGGGACTGATACGTTTTATATTCCACTACGCAGAGGCGATGGTTTTCAAAGTCATAAACCACACTATCAAATCTTCCCTGCACTAGTTGCTGCGTACCATCGGGCAGTTGGAAATGATGCTTAACGGTAGGTTTGAGGGCTATCAAAGTTTTGTTAATGACATCGGATGCACTACAATAGCGCCGATTTCTTATCAGCAATTCAGCCCAACGCCGGATTAGTCCTTTTAATCCTTCCCAGACTTGAAAAAGCGCTGGTGCTTTCCCTGGATCAGTTTTGATAGCTGCTTGCAAGTGGGGGAAAAATGATAATTCATAGAACAACTGTTGTAGCTGTTGAGCGATCGCCTCTACATTGAGTTGCTCAGCTTCTGGCTCAAACAACGCTTGGAACTTTGGTTCCTGTTTGGCGATAAACGCAAAATGGTCAGCTAATTGATGAAATTGGATACCAATTTTAGGGGGGTTGCCAGGTGGTAAAAACATCATCTTTCCACCCAAGCGATGCCCCAAATAAAACAAACGCGGACACTCAAAGGCAACTCGGACTTTGGTAACGCTGAAGGAAGTGGGTTCAGATTTCTGAGTTGGCTGCTTTGAGTCGCTAGCTGCTGTATCAAAAATCTTACTCACAATATCAGGCTGAATTATTTCTAATAAACGGAGATGCACCTGAGCCAGATAGACTGTATCCATCTTGGCATACTTAATCTGTTTTTCTGTGAGAGGTCGTCGTCCCCAATCGCTTTGCTGCTCCTCTTTATCTATATTGGAGAACTGGCAAAGTTCTACTGCTAAGGTTTTGAGTTGCTTGTTGGATACTTGCAGGGGATTGGGGTGACTCTTTTTGGTCAACTTTTTGACCATTTCAAAGGTACAGGTGACGTTTTGGGCTTTCTCTTTACCAAGAAACTTTAGGTCGAAATTAGCGTTGTGAAAAACTTTTTCAATGTTTGGATTAGCCATGATTTGGTTAACAAAATCTACCACCAAATCAGGTTTATCCAATACATCCAGGATGTAAGCAGCATCACCCGTTAAGTCGTAAGAGTCAGCCAACACCTGAATCAGAGACAGTCTTGGGTTAGGAGTGTGCCAGTCAGCAACTTCTGTATCTAGCCAGAGAGTTTTTGCAGAAGCAATTTGGTTGATGAGTACCTGGATATCTGCGGCTTGTGTTAGGTATGGCATTGGCTAAGATAGCCTGATTATGATTAAAGTAAACTTCAGAAAATTGACAGCATTAGCTAGCTTTCGGTACTAAACAGACTAACTGTGCTTTGGGTTTCGCGCCAGGGTCGAGAATTTGAATTTTATTTTCCTGACACAGTTGGTCAATTAGTTGGTCAATTTGGGATTCATCAACATCAGGAAACTGGCCGCTAGCATTTTGAATTAACGTTTGTCGCCCCAGAAATTGCTGGGTTATGACGAAATTCCACAAGAAATCTTTAACAGGCTCAAGGGATGGAGGTTTAATAGGGCTAATTGGAACAATCTTCAAATCTTGCAATAAAGGACAATCATGCAAAACTTCAGATTCACGGATGAGGGCTTGTAAATTTTTCAAGCCAATAGTTTCGCCTCTAATAACGAAGTCTCCCTCACGCGCATCTTTCACCAAGTCGTAATAGGTGACTAGATATTGAACAGAGACTGGGTTTGGAGTGATTCGGTGATGAGGAGAACCTGTGAAGATTTTCGTATAAAGTTTATAACCCTTATTATTGGGTTTACCCATTCCTTCGGCGCGAATCAAGTAAAGAGTTTGGCACAAATTTTGCTCAACTGCCTTCCGGCAAGCTTCCATTACATGGAAAAAAGTACCCATGTTTTGGTCTTCTGTCCAAACAATTCCTATTCGTTCCGACTTGCCAGACATTTTATAGCTAAGTGAATAACTAGCAAATTTTGTTCCGGTAAGGAATGGAGTCTTTACTTCTTCTGCTTGCAATGCAGTTAATACTTCTTGCAGCATCTGAATTAATTCGGGTGAGGATTCCTGTCGAACTTTAGTAATTCTCTGCTGAACTTTATTAAAATCCTCAATCCATTTCAATTTGAAGTTGGCTAGCAACTCTTCACGATCGCTTTCATCGGTTTTATTTTTCTTCGTAGGTTGGAATGAGCCTTGTTGCCCGCCAGCGAGCCATTTTTTATAATCCTGAACTACATCCCGACCAAACATTAGTGCTTCTCTAGGGTTAGTTTTACCCCGCTTAAATTCCTCTCCTAAAACTTGCTGAGTTAAAGGATAAATGGGAGAATTGGGTTGGGGATTCGCTTGACTATGTATGGGGGAGAGACGAGTAGCCAGCAGTGATTCGGCATCCTTCAAGTTAATAGGTTTTAGATAAGCTTCTGTATCAATACGAGCTTTGTGAGACTGGTCAATACGACTCTCATTCTGTCTCCAGGTATCAGTAGTGATACTGATAATAACCAAAAAGTTATTGTTTTCGTCGTGAATTTTAGTTTTAACGCTGAATAAGGTTTGTAAATCAGGAGAGCCATTAGGC
>JAIUYC010000205.1 GCA_020216575.1 Coleofasciculus sp. S288
TGCATAGCGAATTCCGGCTTGAATAGCTCCTACGAACCGTTCTGCGGGTAAAGCACTTTTCTGAGGTATTCTCTGCCAGTAATACAGCACCAGGATTACCCCAACAAATGAAACGGCATTGAGTAGGAAGACAGCGCCAGTTCCAGCCGCAGCAATGATTATCCCCGCCACAGCCGGTCCAATCGATCGCGACAGGTTGATGACGATACCATTTAACGTGATGGCTGATGGCAGTTCCTCTTGAACCACCAATTCAGGGATGATTGCTTGCCAGACGGGCATATTTATCGCACTCCCCACACTCAGAGCAAACGTCAGTGCTAAGAGTGTCCAAGGTGTTGTAATCCCTGCAACCGTCAGCACTCCCAACAGTGCGGCGGCGACAAGCATCCAAGCTTGAGTAAACAACAGCATCCGGCGACGGTCAACGACATCCGCGATCGCACCGGCGGGTAACGCCAGCAAAAAAAATGGCAGACTCGATGCTGCCTGCATTAGTGCCACTAAAAAAGGTGAGGGCGAAAGGGATGTCATCAGCCATGCGGCGCCCACGTCATGCATCCAGGTGCCAACGCTTGACACCGCAGAAGCAATCCAGATGGCACGAAACAAGGGCTGACGTAGGGGACTCCAGGTAGATGTCGGTGTTACTGTTGATGCGCTCATGAAACCTTGGAAACGGAGCCGATAAAGAATTGCGATCGCAAACTCTCCTCAAATTTAGAATAACTGCTTCCTAGGGTTCAGATCTTAGAAACAAGCAGGGGGAGAAGGGGAACCAGAATTTGGCTCCCCCTCGCCCACTATTGGGAGAGGGGGCAGGGGGGTGAGGGCAATAGACTGGGTTACTTTTACTAATATGCACTCAGACTTCTTGCATAAGTGGCAGAGCACTGAGAGATAAGTACTTGTGCAATGACATGATACTTGACTTTTGCAATAGGTCTAATGCAATATCCATTACCTATCTATTGGAATGCCTACGTTTCTCTATTACAACCCCCAAGTTTCACAATTTATTTAGACTTACTATCTTACTCATTCATAACCATCATGATTACTCATTGAATTAGTTTTGCTAAGTCCCCAATTCTGTAGTAGAAACAAATACTTGTAGACTATGAACTGTTCATGCCCTCAAGGAGGTAAGCGATTGCGCAATTACATAACTCACTCATCATTTAAGCCTATGAAATTGCGTTTCATCTCTAGGGAGTTGTGGCGATCGCTTAAATATCTTTCCTTACTTTTTCTGGCGTTATTCATCACAATATTGCTGGCTGGTAATCCTAGTTCTGCAATTGCACAGCAACCCTTTCAAGAAATTCGCGGGGTTTGGATGACCACCAATGATAATGATATCCTCAGCGATCGCCCTAAACTTCAAGAGGCTGTGAGTCAACTGGCGCAGCTCAACTTCAACACCGTTTATCCTGTGGTGTGGAATTCGGGATACGTGCTGTATGAGAGTGCCGTAGCCCAACGGACAGGTATCCAACCCTTTGTCAACAAAGGCTTACAAGGACAAGATACTCTCGCTGAACTCGTTGACCAAGCTCATCATCAAGGTTTGTTGACAATTCCCTGGTTTGAGTTCGGTTTCATGACTCCCCCTACCTCAGAACTGGCGTTGAATCATCCAAGTTGGATTACGCAACGGCCCAATGGCAGCAAAACGTGGATTGGTGCGGCGGGTGAGGTGGTGTGGCTTAATCCCTTCCATCCAGACGTGCAGCAGTTCATTACTGATTTGGTTCTGGAAGTTGTCACTCAATATAATGTTGATGGCATTCAGTTTGATGATCACACCAGTTTGCCCTATGAATTTGGGTACGATCGCTACACGCTTGCCTTGTACAAGCGAGAAACGGGCAGGAATGCGCCTGCCAATCCCCGAAATCCGGAATGGGTGCGCTGGCGGGCAAATAAAATCACGGCGTTCATGACTCAACTCAATGAAGCGGTGAAAAAGAAAAAACCGAATGCAATTTTCTCCGTTGCCCCGAATCCGTATGACGTTGCTTACAAAACTTACCTACAAGACTGGCTGGCTTGGGTGCGGCAGGGTATCGTGGACGAGTTAATTGTGCAAGTGTATCGCCCCGATTTGCCAAGTTTTCTCGGACAGATTACTCGTCCTGAAATTCAGGAAGCGCAACAAAAAATCCCCACTGGCGTCGGTGTGCTGACAGGGTTGAGAAATAAGCCAGTTCCGATGCAACTGATTCAGTCGAAGGTACACTCAGCTCGCGATCGCGGTTTGGGTGTCACGTTCTTCTATTATGAAAGCCTCTGGGATGATGCACCAGAACCGATAGCAGAACGACAATCTAATTTTCAATCTCTGTTCAATGTCCCTGCCGAGCGCTTGGCGATGAGGTGAGTTTGCAGACATAGCAGATTCAGGACTTACGCACAGACACCACATTTGGTAGGGGCATGGCATGCCATGCCCCTACAATTGATGCTTAAGAGATAAGTTTGCGTAAGTCCTGAGATTGCAGGTTTATGAAGTAATGAAAATATACCTCTCCTGACTCCTGACTCCTGACTCCTGAGCCCTATTTTCTAGATAGTGCCATTCGACTTAAAACGGTGTCTTTGTTTGTAGATAGAGGGTTTGTCCGGATTGGGGATGCTGGAAGCGAATCTCCCGCGCATGCAGATGTAACCGACTGGCAACAGCATGGCATCCATAAAGGCGATCGCCTAAAATAGGTATCCCAAGTCCTCTGGAATCCGCAGCGTGAACCCTGAGTTGATGGGTGCGTCCGGTTAGCGGCACAAACTCGACACGAGTCCAGTCTCCTTCTCTTGCTATCACCTGGAAGCGCGTCAAACTAGGTTTACCACGCTGCCAATCAACTTTCTGATAGGGACGATTCTCAGGCTCTCCCCACAACGGGAGTTCGATCGCACCTTGCTCGCTTGACACAGAACCAGAAAGTACAGCTTCATAAACCTTGTGAACCTGTCGTTGCTGAAACTGTTGACTGAGTTGACGATGGCTTTGTTGATTCCTTGCCAGCAAGAGGATACCCGACGTTTCTTGATCCAGCCGATGCACAGCCGCCAGCGCCATGCCATCCGGCAACAGATGACGCAATCGGCTGAGAACACTATCTTGGCGATCGCGATAACGACCAGGCACCGATAATAATCCTGGGGGTTTGTTCACTGCAATCAGCCATTCGTCCTCATAAAGAATCGAAAAAGATCCCCCTAAATCCCCCTTAAAAAGGGGGACTTTGACGGAATCCTCCCCCGTTTTTAAGGCTTGGACGGAATTCTCCCCCCTTAAAAAGGGGGGCTGGGGGGGATCGAAGAGGGTTGAGGGATTAGGTTTCAATCCCGAAAGCAGAAATCCCATCAAAGGTTGACAGCGTTCTGCACAGGCTCCATAAAATTCTCCCTGAACTTTGTCCCCATCTGCTGAAGACGAACCCCACCAAAACTCTGCCATTGCCAGTGGTTTTAGACCCTGTGTTGCCGCATAGTGGAGGAGTTTGGGCGCACAACAGTCTCCTGTGCCAGTGGGAATCGAGTCTCCTGGCATCAATTGCTGCAACGATAGGGATTGCCCTGCAAAATTAGTCAAGCTGTAGGCAGCGTGCATCTGAGCTTGCAATTGCCGGGACAGAGCTTTACGCTGTTGTTTCAGTTCGCGTATCCGAGCATCCACTGCTTCAATTTGCTGCTTGAGGGGTTGCAACACGGCATTCTGCTGGCGTTTTCGGTGTCGTCGCTCAATTCCCTGCCGACGGCTTTCTTCGTCGAGTTGTTCAAGGGCAATTGTCAGTGCTTCTCCAGTGAGTGTTTCGCAGAGTAACTGACGTTTGAGGTGTCGTTGCTGTTTGCCATCTCGTTGGCGATCGCTCTCAGTTAAGATGTTAGGGAGCGGTAGCCACAAGGGTTGTTATGAGCCAACTACAAGCTAAACTACCAACCGATACTTGGGTGAATGCCACTTGGGACGAATACCTGATGGCAATTAGCGATCCAGCCTATGAAAAAGCCAAAGGCTACTACCATAACGGACGCATGAGGTTGGAAATGTCTCCACTGGGCAACCCCCATTCCCGCGATCGTTTCATTGTTATCGCTGCGATCGCTCTGTTTGCAAGTATTCGGGGCATTGATTTAGACGGACACGATAACTGTACCTACCGTAAGACAGGCTGTGATGAAGCGCAACCGGATGTCTCGTTTTATGTGGGTGACAAGGCGGAAATAGTACCTTGGGAAGCAACGATCATTGAACTTGATACCTACCCACCTCCTGATTTGGTAATTGAAGTTGCCTATTCTTCTTTGGCAGATGACAAAGGAGAGAAACGTCTCCTCTACGAATCGCTTGGAGTCCGGGAGTATTGGATTATCGATGTTCAAAACGTTCAGGTAATCGCATTTGAGATTCAGAATCGAGGCAGTCGCAGAATTGATCAGTCTCAGGTTCTTCCCGGTTTGGATATTGCGTTGTTAGAAGAAGCATTCCGGCGTAGTCGGCAGATGAATCATGGCAAAGTGAGTGCTTGGTTATTGTCGCAGTTTCAAGCTTGAGCGGTCGATACTCAATCGGATGTAAGAAACAATCCAAAAATTTCAGGCACAAAAAATAATGTATTTGGGATACAAACAGGAATTGAGATCATGTTTTTAATCAAAACGCAGAAGAAGGAAAAATAATGCTGGAAACCACTATTTTAGAAAATCTTTAAAAACTCCCTGAATCTCTTAAACAAGAATTTTTGCACTTCCAATTTAGAGATTATGGTCATGAAGAAGGCGAAAATATTCTAGCTTGCAAGACATTCCCGCGATCGCATGGGACTATAAACTCGGCAACCGTTCCGCCTTAGAATGGATACTCGACCAATACAAAGAAAAGAAACCCAAAGACCCCACGATCGCAAAGCTGTTTAACACCTATCGCTTTGCCGGCTACAAAGAACACGTTATCAATTTACTGCAACGAGTCTGCACCGTCAGCGTGAGGACAATGGAAATTATCGGACAAATGCCAATCTAGAACGGGTCTACAACTTCCCTTTTGAGGTTACAGTCAAGGTCAAATCGCTCATACCCCAAACTTCAAAGAAATGACGAAATAACGCTTCACTGGCTGATGTCAAATCCCCATCTGGGTCAATGATTCCACCCTGGAACAGCCGTCCCGCATCAGTTTGCAAATCCAATCGCAATTTGTCATCATCGCACTTGTGAAGAATCAGGCGACCATGTGCTAAGACTTGCCCCGCACGACTAATAATTGCACACCGCATGACTTAAGTTCCCCCTTCAAACGACATCCTTAACCATGATGCCAGGATATTCGCGGCAATTCGCTGTGCGATCGCAATGCCATCCATTTCGTGCAACCATACAAAATAGATTGCGAGTGGTTAAGCCGCATGAAGCACAATTGGTTGAAAATTCTTCGCTGGGTTCTGATTGGGGTTCTCATTGCTTTAGCGATCGCGCTGCTCAACAAATTTGGCATTGAGCAAGTTCGAGAACAGGTCGATCGCTTTGGCATCTGGGCACCTGCGATCGTATTTGGACTGCGCTTTACCAGTATCATTGTGCCAGTCCTTCCAGGAACAGCTTACGCGATTTTGGCAGGAGGGCTGTTTGGGTTTGCCCAAGGATTGCTGGTGGTTGCTCTTGCAGATTTAGCATCCTGTACGTTCAACTTCTATATCGCTCGTCGCTATGGACGCAGTTTAGTGGAGCGGTTTGTGGGTGAGCAATTTATGGAAAAAGTCGATCATCTTGGTCAACGACATTTGGAAGGCAACGTTTTCCTAATGACCGGCTTTTTGATGACAGGACTGTTTGATTTCGCCGCTTATGCTGTAGGACTGACCAAAATCCGTTGGCAAACCTATTTGCTAGCGTTAATCGTCAGCATTATCATTGCTAAGCCGCTTTGGGTAGCCACTGGAGCTGGACTATTTGAAGGCAGTCAGTTACTCTTAGGCTTTGCGCTACTCGGAGCATTCGGCATCGGCATTATAACAGCCGTTGTCCAACGCAAGCCGAATCAATGACTCGCGGTTTTAGTTGCAATTAGCAGTTCTCGGTACACTCGTTTGAGATTTTCCAGTTGATAATGAGCATTTAACCCGCTGGGGTTAGGCAGTACCCAGATGATTGCCCCATGCAGAGACTCGTCTTGTTGCCCCATGACTGCTTTAGGTCGATTGAATGCCGTTCGGTAAGCGGTGATACCCAGAACAGCCAAAACCCTTGGTTGATAGCGCTGCACCTTGGCTGCCAACTGTTGATGACCTATAACCAGTTCTTCAGCGTTTAATTCATCCGCCCTTGCTGTTGCCCGATCCACAATATTCGTCAGACCATACCCGAATTGCACCAAGTCGCCATCTTCAAACGGTGTAAGCAATCGCTCTGTAAAGCCTGCCCCATGCAGTGTTGGCCAGAAACGATTTCCTGGACGGGCAAAGTGATGTCCAACTGCTGCACTGTAGAGGCTAGGATTGATGCCACAGAATAAGACTTGCAAATCCGGTGCAATAATATCTGGAATGGTCTTGCCGCTAGCTGCACGGATTTCTTCGGGTGTGGGTTTGCGTTGCACAATATAGACTCTGCTCAAAAATGGCTGGCAATTTGCCAATGGTTCTCTCATTTTATAGATGCAGGAGCTCACTGAGCGTTTGGCACAATTGAGTTAGGCGATCGCTACTGCCCCAAAACAGTGGTTATACCAAATCCGGGCTTGATACCCTTTTTTCAGCAACCCGCACAATTTTGTAGAGACGTACCCTTCGGGAACGGCTTCGCCGAACCGCCGGAACGTCTCTACGAATAGACTTTC
>JAIUYC010000206.1 GCA_020216575.1 Coleofasciculus sp. S288
GGATTGTATAAGGAATTAGTGGCACTGCGGGATTTAATCTCAGAGTATCGGGAAAACCCAGAAAAAAATTATGCCCTCAAAGAAGCAATTTGTAAGAAGATTGTAGACACGGGATTAGATGCTGATTGTCCGTTTGAAGATGCCAAAAAGTTAGGAATTGCCTTTACTCCGGAAAACGCCCGGATGTTTAGCGCTCATGTTTTTAACGATTATTTGGTGAAGTTGTACGATTATTTGCAAGTCCTGGAACAACGCCTATTTTCATCTGGGTTGCATGGGTTGGGCGAACCCCCAGATGCAGACGAGTTGGCATCGTACCTGCACGCTTATTTTGGGGAGGAATTGCCGGAAGGGGTGGTGAGTGCCGTTGCCTCTGGAAGCGACAGCGCCACCGTGCGGCAGCAATTCGATTTAAACGGGAATACCCCTAAGTTAGAAGAAGCCTTGCAAATCCGCGATTTATTGGCACAAACAACGGATGAACTGACGAATTTGTTGCGGGGACTTAATGGGGAGTATATTCCACCAGCACCAGGGGGCGATTTGTTGCGGGATGGACTGGGCGTGTTACCCACCGGACGGAACATTCACGCCCTTGATCCCTATCGGATGCCGTCACCCGCCGCGTATGAACGGGGCAGAGAAATTGCTCAGAAGATTATTGTCCAGCATGTGCAAGAGCATGGCGAATATCCGGAAACAGTGGCGGTGATGCTGTGGGGGTTGGATGCGATTAAAACCAAGGGCGAATCGTTAGGGATTCTTCTAGAACTGGTGGGGGCAGAACCCGTGAAAGAAGGCACAGGGCGGATTGTGCGGTATGAGTTGAAACCTTTGGCAGAGGTTGGGCATCCCCGGATTGATGTGTTGGCAAATCTCTCCGGCATCTTCCGGGATAGTTTTGTCAATATTATTGAATTGCTCGATGACTTGTTTCGCAGGGCAGCAGAGGCAGAGGAACCCGAAGATCAGAATTTTATCCGCAAACATGCGTTGGTTTTGCGATCGCAAGGTGTCGATAATACCTCTGCCCGATTGTTTTCTAACCCAGCTGGGGATTTTGGTTCACTGGTGAATGACCAAGTTACAGATGGCAACTGGGACTCTGGCGAAGAGTTGGGGAATACCTGGCAAAGCCGTAATGCGTTCAGTTTCGGCAGACAAGACAAAGGACAAGCGCGTCCGGAAATCCTCAACCAACTCCTAAAAACCACGAGTCGCGTTGTCCAGGAAATCGACTCGGTTGAGTACGGACTCACGGATATCCAAGAATACTACGCCAACACAGGCGGCTTGAAGCGGGCAGCAGAAAAACAACGGGGTAAAAAAGTCAGCGCTAGTTTTGTGGAAAGCTTCTCGAAAGACACCACGCCTCGGAAGTTGGAAGACTTGCTGCGCCTAGAGTATCGCACCAAGTTGCTGAACCCCAAGTGGGCAGAGGCAATGGCGAATCAAGGTTCCGGTGGTGCGTATGAAATCTCGCAACGGATGACAGCGTTAATCGGTTGGGGAGGTACGGCTGATTTTACTGATTCTTGGGTGTACGACCAAGCGGTTGATACCTATGCGTTAGATGCAGAGATGGCACAGAAGTTACGCAAGGCGAATCCTGAAGCATTCCGCAATATTGTGGGCAGGATGTTAGAGGCAAATGGTCGCGGTTTCTGGCAACCCAGCGAGGAGAAGTTGCAGCAGTTGCGCCACTTGTATGAGTTAACGGATGAGGAACTGGAAGGAGTGACGGTATAGTGAATAGGGTAAAATTATCCATTGGCTTTAGTACAAAATACAGTCGTAGCCGAGAAAAAAGTAGATTGTAATGAGCAAGACAATCATTGGAGATTTTTTCACCATTCGAGATGAGGATTTGGAGGAGACAACCGAATACCTCAGTCAATTAGGTATGACCTTTAATGGAGGTATAGAAAATTGCTTATTCTCTATAGAATTAAGAGAATTACCTGAAATTATGTGGAAGTTGGAGCAAAGCGGCTATTTTGATTTTCAAGGAGGCGCTAAGGAGTGGGAAATACTGAAAATTTCTAGTAGAGACGTTCCGGTGGAACGTCTTTACCAAAGTTCGTTTGTCCTAAGCGATGTGTCCGCTGCTATACCTCAAAGGAAATTCAGGAATTAACCTAAAGCCTACGCTGTATTTTTAAATCAGCCTAGGTCGTTCACGTTAACTGGCTCGGTAGGCTTTAGGAGTCATCCCTGTATGCTGCCGAAACCATTTACCGAGATGACTATGACTGCTGAAGCCACATAATAAAGCAATTTCCATTACTGATAGTTCTGTTTGTTTGAGTAACTGCTTTGCCCGTTCCACCCGTTGCTGAAGTACATACTGGTGAGGTGTCACTCCCAGCGATCGCTTAAAGAGTCGGCTGAAGTGAAACTGGCTCATCTCCAACAATTGGGCTAAGTCAGATAGTTTGATATCGTCAGCCAGACGATCGTTGATGTAATCCGTCACTTGGAGAAGTTGGCGTTCGCTCAAGCCTCCATCATACAGAGCAACACGCCCTCGAGTAGCACAATAGCCTCTAAGCAAATGCACACCTAACAAATTAGTCAGCGAGTCAACATAAAGCTGTTCTGCGAGTCCCCCGTTTTTGAGTTCACTCAGGAGCATTGTGCCAATCTGTTCGATTTGAGGATTTCGGACTCGAAATTCTGGCAACAGTTCTACGCGATCGGGGTCAATTTCGATCGCTTCTCGGGCAACCTTCTGGAGAAACTGCGAGGCAATTCGGATACGCAGGTATTGGTCTTCCCCATCCCATTTGCAGAAAAACAGCGCTCCGGCAGGAGCAATGGATAGATCGCCTTTGGTGCAGAGACTGGTATAGCGGCGATCGCCTATAACCTGTGACAGGCGAGATGGACGACGATTCAACGATAAGCAAAGGGTGTGTTCTGTTTGACTCTGATACTTCTCTTGTCCGGGGGGTTGACAAAATTCTTCGACCAGAATGTTCTGCCAACCCTGCGGCTGACTGGAACAGATTGGAGGATGCAGTCCGTTTTTAAGTAGATGAACCGTTTTAGTCGATGGGGTCACCAATGTTTGCATCTGGTTATCGGCTTTCTATGCACTCAAGTTTAGGGAATTTTGGGATGAGAGCCTTTGCAGATTGAAAACTTGCCGCAAGATTGTGATAGTCGCGCAAGGTTCGAGTAGTCCGAAATCATTGATTTGCCTACATTGTAAGTCATGAACAACAGATGCTTTGGTTATGACTTCAAGGCTCACTAAATCGAACATCCGAACAGAAATCCAGGCATTTTTACAACTTGCCATTCCTTTAGCAAGTGCTCAAGTCGCCCAGTCTGCCACAGGTTTCGTAGACACGGTAATGATGGGCAATTTAGGCTCAGAAACTCTGGCAGCAGGGGGATTAGCAGCGATGACGTTTCAAATGGTGATGAACACGGCTAGCGGGGTTGTCATGGGAGTCGGCCCTATTGTAGCCCAGGCTTATGGAGCGGGACGCAAAGCGCAAATCGAGCGGGTCACAGGTCAAGGACTATGGCTAGCTCTGTTCCTTGCCATACCCATGATGTTCTTAATTGGGCATCTGGATTCGTTTATGAGTCAGCTCGGGCAAACGGCAACGACCGTTGCACTGGCAAATTCATATTTAGATGTCATTCTCTGGGCATTGTTTCCTACTATCGGGTTTGCCATGCTCAGAGGTGTTGTGTCTGGTCTGTCTCAAGCTCGTCCGGTGATGGCGATCGTCATCGGAGGAACACTCTTCAATGTAGTGGGCAATTACGTTTTGGGCTATGGCAAGTTTGGATTTCCCCGGATGGAGTTGGCGGGTCTGGCGTTAGCAAGTACCCTGAGCCTTTGGGGTATGTTTCTGGCTCTGGTTGTCTACACGTTCAAACACAAGCAACTGAAAACTTACCGATTTTTTCAAGATTTGCATCGGTTGAGACCGCGAATTCTCTGGCAGTTGGTGTGTATTGGTGTACCGATTGGGGTATCTGTTGCCCTGGAATATGGACTGTTTACGGTTGTCACTTATCTGATGGGGATGTTGGGAACTGAGGTGTTGGCGGCACACCAGATCGTCTTTCAAACCGTTTTCGTAATTTTCATGGTGCCTTTGGGAATGTCTTTCGCGACAACGGCTCGAGTCGGTCAGTGGTTGGGACAGCAAAACCTTGAAGGGGCGCGACGGGCAGGGTATGTCAGTATATCGGTGGCGGCAGGATTTATGGCACTGACGGCGATCGCACTCCTGACCCATCCTCAGCAGGTCATTGGGCTGTATTTGGATCTTGGCGATCCAGAGAATGCCAACGTTGTGAAACTGGCAGCGCCGATGATCGCGATTTCAGCGTTGGCTCAAATCTTGGATGGCGTACAAAAGACAACAATGGGCGCATTATATGGGCTTCAAGATACTCGCGTACCGATGCTGTTGAGCTTACCAACATTCTGGGGTGTCGGGTTGACCAGTGGCTATTTGCTGGGATTTCACTTTGGTTTTGGGGGTGTTGGATTGTGGATAGGACAATCAATTGGAGTAGCGATCGCAGCAGGGGTTTTCGTTTGGCGCTTTCAGCAACTAACTACCCACAAGAAGCTCCCTTAATGTAAAGATGTCAGAATCTACCCTCTGCCGACAGCATGAAACGACGGATGAAGAAGCAAGAGGGAATTTCTTTCTCCTTTCTTTAGATGGGGGATTCTAAATTGCGTCTGAAGAATGGGCATGGAGAGCAAGGCTTGCGTGTAATTTTTCCATGCCATACTGACTCAAGAAAACCTTCTTTTTGGGGACAACCCGCTAGTAACTAACCAGGATGCGAGTGTACAATTCCCCCGCCGCTCTAGCAAGGTTGTCCAAAGTAAATTTGCCTAAGTCCTGACCAGTAGGAGTTGGTTACTCCCAATTTTGACCTAAGGGAGGCTTTAGCAATTGGCAGCTAGTCAGAATCAGTAAACCGATAGCTCTCCTTATTAAAGTCCATGTGACTACCGCTGACCGTTCGGCCGACCTTGGATTATGGGATTTTCAACAGCGTCTCGGTATTGCTCGACAGCATCAGTGTAGCCAATTGGTAGAACGGTTTCCACGTTTTCATGGGGACGATGAATGATTACCCAAGTCTCCAAAGTGGCACCATACGTTTTTTCAACTGCTGCAATTCCAGCCTCCATCGCTGTTTTCACCTCAGACACATCGCCCCGGATATTCACCGTAAAGCGAGCGCTACCTGCTCTGAGGTAGCCGACTAGGGTAACTCTACCCGCTTTGACCATTGCGTCTGCTGCGGCTAGCACGCCAGGAAAGCCTTTGGTTTCAATCGATCCTACCGCCTGTAGTGCCATGGGTCAGTCTCCTGAATTTGTTGTTGAAATATGTGAAGCCAATTAATAATTTTACGAATCTTTGCCTTCATTTTAAGGAAAATGCCCATTATCTTTAGGTTTGCCACCACCAGAGGAATAGAGTTCCGACCTCAGGAACATCTTCCCTCAATCAGCTGCTCAAAAGAATCTGAACTGTTCGACTTGCTCTGTGTATTCGATGGGCAGAACGTCTACAACATTTTCAGTCGGATTGGGGATGATATAGTACGAAGCAACTTCACCCCCATACGTTTTCTCGGCAGCTTCAATCCCTGCCTTAACCGCAACGTTTACTTCGGCAATTCTTCCTCGGATAGCGACGATAAAGTTACCTCGTTCTGCTAGCCCATAATAAACTAACGTGACTGCGCCAGCTTTGACCATGGCGTCTGCTGCGGCTAGCACAGCAGGAAAACCGACTGTTTCAATTGCTCCAACTGCGGCTGGCATTGTTGAACTCCCGAATGAATAAAACCCATGAAACTAATTGTATGGCGAGAAAAACCTATCCAGGTAGAGGTCCTGGTTGGGACGAAACCGTCGCATCTCAAACTGCCCAGTGGGAAATAACTCTCTGAGAACATCTGGGCAGGTTTGAATATTACGGTTTGTTGCAATCTCTTAGTCTAGTTGACTAGTCGAAGTCATTGCGACTACGGTATAAGAGTAAACTCATAATGAATACGGACAAGCGTGCTGCCGATGAGTTCATGCTCGCCTGACTCAACGGAAATCGCAGCACCCAGTAAAGTGGAGAATCACTGAAGAAGGCAACTGGGACTTAACAGGCAACAACACGCCTGTGTTCTTCATCCGCGACCCCCTCAAGTTTCCTGATTTTATCCATACGCAAAAGCGCAATCCGCAAACGAATTGCAAGGATGCCAACGCTATCTGGGATTTCTGGTCACTTAGTCCGGAGGCATTGCATCAAATCACGATTCTGTTTAGCGATCGCGGCACTCCCAAAACCTATCGGCACATGAATGGCTATGGCAGCCATACCTTCAGCCTAATTAATGCCCAAGGTGAAAGGGTGTGGTGCAAATTCCATTTCAAAACAATACAGGGCATTGAGAATTTCACAGCGGAAGAAGCGATTCGAGTTAAAGGCGAAGACCCAGACCATGCGACTCGTGACTTGTTTGATGCGATCGAGCATGGCGACTATCCCAAGTGGCGCGTCTGTATTCAGGTAATGACCGAGGAACAAGCGGCGCGGCATCGGGATAACCCCTTTGACCTGACGAAGGTTTGGAAACATTCAGAGTATCCCTTGATTGACGTTGGCATTCTCGAACTCAACCGCAATCCGCAAAACTATTTTGCTGAAGTTGAGCAGTCGGCGTTTTCTCCCTCTAACGTCGTTCCTGGCATAAGCTTCTCGCCGGATAAGGTGCTGCAAGCTCGCATCATGTCCTATCCCGATGCTCACCGCTACCGTCTGGGAGCCAACTATCAGCAAT
>JAIUYC010000207.1 GCA_020216575.1 Coleofasciculus sp. S288
CCTAAAGGCAAAGAGGAAATGGTACTTACGGCTGGCAATGTCGTGCTTGATTTGCGCACGCGCCGAGTTCGTGTCAATGATCAACTCATAGAGCTATCCGCTAGAGAGTTTACTTTGGCGGAAATTTTGCTACGCCATCCAGGGCAAGTAATGAGCCGAGAGCAATTGCTCAATCATGTTTGGGGTTACGACTACGACCCTGGCTCAAATATTGTCGATGTCTACATTGGATACCTGCGCAAGAAGTTAGGCAGTGACTTGATCGAAACTGTCAGGGGAATGGGTTATCGCCTGCAAAGATGAGAAAATTCTCATCAAACTTTCATCCAAAATTACTAAAGGGTTAGGATGCTAGAGGAAGGGTGACAGTTTAGCAACTGTCCACTTAACAACAGGGTGCAACAATTAGTTCTACTAGTGCAGCGTGGCGGAAATAAGTATCCAGTTGAAAAAGGTTAAAAAGCTTACTGTACAAGCTTTCTTCCCTTCTGCCTTGGAGCCTTATACTCAAAGAAGTTTTAACTTTTGACTTCCAAGGGAGCGGCACTAGTCTGATACGTTAGCTGTTCTAGTTAAAATTCGAGTCAATTTGCCTATCAATTCATTATTGAGTTGAGGGATTATCGGAGCATGCAGATACTAGAGCCAGCTCCTCAAGTGGCTGGTAGTTAGTTATGCTTGCTCTACCCAAATCCTGTTTCCATCTCTGTTAAAAGGTAGTGTATTATGAACCGTATTCTTATCGCCGAAGACGAATCTCGCATTGCATCCTTTATCGAGAAAGGTCTGCGAAAGAATGGGTTCGCTACTGTAATTGCCGAGGACGGAGAGCAGGCTGTTTCGATGGCTGAAACGGAGGATTTTGACCTACTACTTCTTGATATCGGTCTCCCTAGTCGAGATGGGTGGGACGTATTGAAAACATTGCGAAGTCAAGGAAAACAGCTACCAATCATTATTGTTAGCGCCCGTGACGAAATCAGGGATAAAATTACAGGATTTAAGGGCGGAGCTAACGACTACGTCACTAAACCCTTTCAATTCAAAGACCTTCTAGCTCGGATTAACACGCAGCTCAAGTACAAGAGTCCAGACAAAAACTGAGCAACGATTTCATCCTCGATCAAAACTGAAGCCCCCGGATTTATCCATGGGGCTGACGTTGCACTTCACGTAGAGTAACTAACAAATTACAACATTGCTGGCGATAGCCAACCTCGTAAGGAGTAGTAAATTGAGGCAAGAAACTCTTCCCAGACTCGCGTAGTAACCACGAGTGATTCAACACTGGGAATAAAAGATTCGACCCGAAGGCGCAATCGGGGAGTTGCCCCGCGTTGAATCCCAACAAAATCTGTAGGTCGGGCAACGACATTGAGACCAACATCGCTAAAAGCCAGTTGGGCTCGGCGACTGTTGATACCCGATGTGACGACGATAACGCGAGTATTGCCTAATCCTCGACCGACTAAGGTGCGGCGGGTTCGGACAGCACTGCTGCGCAAATCTACACCTTGGGGATCAATCACAATCTGCTCTCGGGGAACGCCCATTTGAACTAGCAACGTCGCGATATCATTCGCTTCATTTCGAGTTCCCTGCAACTCTTCCCTGGGACCAGCACTGACAATCACTAGCGGACGGCTACCCAAGCTAACTTGTTGCCGATACAATTGAGCAGCATAAAGAATGCGATCGCCCGTATCAGTTAGCTGAACTTGTGGTCGAGGAGGGAGACTCGCCTGTGTTGTTCCCCGTCCCAACACGACAATTGCTCCAGCCGGCTGCACCGGTTGTGCTTGAACGGCCCCAAGTTCAGTGGTTTGAGCCAGCAGGTTAGACAAAAATGGGGTACTCGATACCAGTAAAATCAAGAGGGCTGCTGAAATCAGATTCCTCGATTTCTCCAGTCCTTGGCGCAGGGCAAAGCTTAACAGTATGATCGAAGCTCCCACTGGCTTGAGGGGAAACGAGAGAAGCCTCCAGGCGGCTGACACCAATCTATCGTTGGGAAAGAAAAACGCCAGCACGATGAGGGCAAACAGAAACAACCCCCCAAGCACAGTAAGATAGGCTTTGGGAATTACTTTCAGCAAAAGCTGATAGAGAACGACTGTGATTATTACCCACAGCAGTATCTGAGTCAGTAGTAGGAACATTGTTCAAAATTTGTGACGTGTTTGTTGTTAGCTAGTTAGTTGTTAATTGTTAGTTCAACCCTTCAAAATAACAACTAACAACTGGTAGTACCGTTGTTCCAGTGAAGCAAAGTGCAGCCTGAATTAGGGGGTGAATTCCCCGAACACTGGCATCATTATACTCCCGTAGTTCTAGAAAATTGTTCGAGTAGTTTTGCCCGATTGAGGTGTAGCCAGAGTCTGAGTGTTGACTGAACTAACGCGAGTCAGAAGGCATTGACCAAATAACTCTGAGACGGTAAGGTGTCTGTCAAGCATTTAACAGTTTTATCTTTGCAGAGAGTATCTCAGCTTTTAAGAAAAATTTATTCTGGCATTGATGGGAGAGGGGAAACCCGAGTGGGATTGTGTTCAGCGTCACCCGTAGGCTTTCTGACTCAACCTGGGTAAAGTTAGGCTAGAAAACGTAGAAATTGGGAGAGGATACGGGTGTCGCAACTCAAACCAACAATTTTAGTAACGGGTGGGGCAGGATATATTGGCTCTCATGCTGTGTTGGCGCTGCAACGGGCAGGATACGGTATTGTTGTGCTGGATAATCTGGAATACGGGCATCGAGAACTTGTGGAAGATATCTTACAGGTGGAGTTGGTGGTCGGGGACATTCGCGATCGCCCACTATTAGATAAGATATTTGCCATCCACGACATCGCAGCCGTGATTCACTTTGCGGCTTATATAGCTGTTGGTGAATCGGTAAGCGAACCAGCTAAATACTACCGCAATAATGTGTCAGGCACGCTAACACTCTTGGAAGCAATGCTGGCAGCCGACGTTACAAATTTGGTCTTTCCTTCAACCTGTGCTGTCTACGGCATGCCAAAACAAGTACCAATGACAGAAAACCATCCCCAAAATCCGATGAGTCCCTATGCTAGCAGTAAGTTGATGATGGAGTGGCTGCTGGCTGATTTCGATCGCGCTTACGGATTGCGGTCAGTTATCTTTCGCTTCTTCAATGCCTGCGGTGCGAATCCAGAGGGGTTATTGGGTGAAGACCACAACCCAGAAACGCACCTCATCCCTTTAGTCCTGCTGAGTGCGCTAGGGAAGCGCGAGTCCATCTCGATTTTCGGAACGGATTACGAAACGTCCGACGGTACCTGCCTGCGAGATTACATTCACGTCAGTGACTTGGCAGATGCTCATGTATTAGGTCTAGAGTATCTATTGCAGGGTGGCACCAGTGAAATCTTTAACCTGGGGAATGGCAATGGCTTCTCAGTGCGAGAGGTGATTGAAACCGCCAAGCAAGTCACAGGTCGGGATATTAAAACTGTAGAGTGCGATCGCCGTCCTGGTGATCCCCCAATTCTAGTGGGAAGTAGCGATAAAGCTCAGAAAATTCTCGGTTGGTCTCCTCAATACTCAGATCTCAGTAAAATTATCAGCGATGCTTGGCAGTGGCATCAACGACGACATCAATAACTTTATTACTCGTTGGTTTTGGATTGAAAGAATTATCGGTGAACAAACACGCCCAGACTGGAAAGGCTCAAAACAATCCGACTCCTGCAAAAAAGGGGGCTCTTGAAGTGGAAGCCAGACTCAGTCGTTTGGAATCCATTGTTGGGCAAATTGGAGAAGCAGTTCTCGCAACTACTGAGACAGTTGAGCGTCTTGCTAGCCGGGTTGATGCGCTTGCCGTTCAAGTGCAGCACCAGGGGCATCAAGTGCAGCAACAAGGTTACCAAATCTTTGCTTTGAGCGATGCCGTTCAAACCTTGGCAGAAACTCAACAAGACTCGCTCGAACAATTGGGGCAACTCACAGAAACGCTGCGACACCTTGCTGCTGCCCTCGAAGCGAGAGATTAAGGAGTAGACACCAGGTGCCATCGCGCACAAGGCTCATGATGAAAATTCCTGACTCCTGACCCCTATTTTCAAGACAGTCAGCCGTGGCATTGTCGTGAACTTTCAAGCATCATGAAAAATGTGCTAGGACAACGAGAGTGCCACAACTCATTTAGGAGAGCATTAATGCATTTTCCAACGCGGTATTTCGCCTTTCTACCCATAACTGCTATTGTCAGCTTGTCGCTTGTTAGCTGTGCTGAGAGCAAAATTTCTCAGTGTAACAAGATTATCCAGGTTGCCAACGAAGCAGTGAGTGAAGCGAAAGCCGTCACTAATCAGGGTCAAGCCAGCGACCCTAGGGCGATGCTCAAAGCCGCCGATGCGATGGAAAAGGCGTCTCAAGAAATGAAATTGATCGAAGTCAAGGATGCAAAACTCCAAGACTATCAAGCCGGTTTTATTAACATGTATCGCGATACCAGTCAAGCTACCCGCGACTTTGTCAATGCGTTTGGAAAGAAAGACCGCTCAGCGGCTGAAACGGCTTTGGACAAATTGCAGCAAGCCACTACTCCGGAAAAACAATTGGTCGAGGAGATTAATACTTACTGCTCCAGTGAAGTTGCACAATAAGAAGTTTGGTAATGGGTAATGAGTAATGGGTAATGGGGAATAGGAAAGGAAGCTCGCAAACGGGAAGACTTCAGGACTTACGCACAGACACCACACCTGGTAGGGGCATGACATGCCATGCCCCTACCATTGATGCTTGAGAGACTTTCTTTGCGTAAGTCCTGAATTTCACAATCACTGGAGCAAATTCAGGCAGAGTTGGCGAAAATCGTCGCCCCGGTGCTCAAAGCTTTGGTATTGGTCGAAGCTAGCACAGGCTGGGGAAAGCAGGACGACACGGGCATTGTACTGTTGAGCGAGTTCAGCAGCTCTAGGTACAGCCCGTGCCATGGTTTCAACAATTTCGTAGCGATCGCAACCCGCTTGCTTGAGGCGTTCGGCAAAGGCAACTGCGGCGTCACCAATCAGGAGGACAGCAGCAGCTTTGGCTTGAATTGTCTCGATCCAGTGGGTATCATCACCAACTTTTGCTTCACCCCCAGCAATCAGAATGGTCGGTGCAGCGACTGAGGCTAATCCAACTTGAGCCGCGTCGTAATTCGTCGCTTTACTGTCATTGATGAAGTCTATGCCTTGCCAGTTGATGATATGTTCGAGGCGATGGGGAACACCAGGGAAGGTAGCAATGGCGTTGGCGATCGCGTTTTTCTCGATTCCTGCCAACCGTGCTGCTGCCACCGCCATCAGCAAATTCTGCTGATTGTGTTCCCCCACCATCCGTAATGATGCCACCTGTACAATTGGCTCATCCTGAGCGATTACCCAACCGTCCTCAATGTACACCCCTAAAGTGCGATCGCCCAATAGTTTTTCTCTGCCTTGCACGCTAGTCCAGTAAGCGTCAGGCCAGTGTTGAACCCCCTTCTGCCGTAGGTAAGGGTCATCACCGTTCAAAACTTGTAACTGCGATCGCCGCAGCAGGCGTGCTTTGATGTTGTAGTAGTTCTCTAATGTCTTATGCCGACTGAGGTGGTCAGGGGTAAATGTCGTCCAGATACCAATGCGCGGTGCAAGGTCGCGTGAAGATTCAATTTGGTAACTACTGATTTCCGCAATCACCCAATCTAGGGAATTTTGGATTTTGGATTTTGGATTTTGGATTGAAGCGTTCTGACCCCTAACCCCTGACTCCTGTAGAGACGCGACATGTCGCGTCTCTACGACCCCTGACTCCAAGGCTAGTTCACAAGCGGCGTAGCCAATGTTGCCACAGGCGGGGGCATGGAAGCCAGCGGCTTGAAAAATGGCGGCAATCAGGGCAGTGGTCGTAGTTTTACCATTTGTCCCCGTAATACCCACCCAAGGGGATGACTGAAGATAACGCCACGCGAGTTCGAGTTCTCCAATCGTATCAATACCTCGGTCTCTTGCTTCTATTAACACCGATATATCCCAAGGAACGCCGGGACTGACGACAATCAACTGAGGTAAATCCGAGGGATCGAGTGTCAGGGAATGACCCAGTTTAACGGTAATTCCTTCCGTGGCAAGCTCTTGTTGTTGCCGCAATAGGTCTGATGTCCTGCGTGAATCGTTGGGCGAAGCCTTGCCCGAAGGGTCACTATCCGGGCTAGCGGAATCGCTTACCGTTACTTGCCAGCCGTCCCGTTTGAGGAGACGTGCGGCACCCATTCCGGATTTTCCCAGACCTATAACCTGAGCGTTGAGCATAAATTAAATGGTAGAAGTCCCTTTTTTGGCATTCCCCATAGTACTGGCGAGACTATCAGATTGCCAATCACCAAGAGGGGAACAGCGAACGGGGAACGGCGATAGCTCTCGCGGTAGCTTAAGCTCATCCCTTCTTTTCAGCTTAAGTCTTTCTTTCCTTGTGCCTTCTGCCCTCTGCCCTATGTCTTCTTGCACTAGCGTTTGCACACCCATTTCCATAAGGGATGAGAGGTTCCCTGCTGACGAATTCGCTGGACTTGGTTTTCCAGACGCTTCTGTTCGTGGGGTGGTATTCCCAATAAGATATTGCGACTCTGCCAGACTAAGACGGCGACAGTCATGCCAATGCACGTAGCAAGACCGATTGCAGGCAGGCGGTTGAAGACAATGGCATATCGCAGCGCTGCCCAGGTAAAATGCGATCGCAATAAAGAAATTTCATACCGCCACCCCCACAAGCACAACGGAGCAAGTGTCATCCAGAGGATGCCAACCACCAACCACCGCCCCCAGACAGTGAGCTGATGCAATCGTTT
>JAIUYC010000208.1 GCA_020216575.1 Coleofasciculus sp. S288
GATCCATGCCACTGGTGAAAATACGACCGGGTATCCGATTTTTAGCGCTGTTAAAAACTGCTTGTGTTTGACCGCCACTAAGCTCCAATGCAGCCTGAGATAGGCACGAATATCCTTTATTGCTGGGATATCGTCTTTATATTTCTCATCCACTAACTGATATATTTTTTCCTTAATCAGGATATTTTTCTCCAGCCGTTTTTGGATAGAGAGCTGCTTGGAGATACCACCAGGCCATACTGTGCGGTAGGCGAGACACTGATTTAAAAACACAGCATCTCCAAACTGAGCAATCCTGATCCAGGATTCAATATCGTCACAGTTACCATCGAACGCTGAATCCCAGCCTCCCGATTTGACAAAAGCATCTTTAGCAAATGCCACTTGCACCGGCGTCCCAAACGGTACCATTTCCATTAACATGCCATAGTGGATGTCTTCCTGAGGCACGTAAAATGCCTTGCTGGAATCACCGAGATGAGTGCGGCTGATTTCAACACCGTTTACATCCACTTGAATGGCTTGACAGGAAAATATCACGGCTTGGGGACACCCCGCGATCGCTCGCACCATCTCCTCAATACAGTTGGAAGCGAGATAGTCATCATCATCAATGGGTTTAATCCAATCTCCCGTCGCCACGCGAACGCCTGCATTCACTGTGGCACTGTGACCGCTATTGACGGAGTTGCGATGGTAAACCACTCGATCACTCAGACTCCTGACATAGTCTTCTGTGCCATCTGTAGAGCCATCGTCCGCGATGACCACCTCACAGGGATAGGTTTGTGCCAGAGCCGATTCAACAGCCCGTTTTAAAAGGGGTAAACGGTTATAGGTTGTTACAACAATGCTAACCCTAACCATGCTTTCATGTATGAGTCAGTTTACTGATAGTATGAGACAAATTTCGTAATAAAGTGGAAAAGATCCGGTAAAGATTGGTTTTTTTTTATTTCATTGACTAATAAATTGCAGTTCTTTCAGGTCTGAGAAGCAATGAGAGCATTATAGCCGACAGGTTCTAGTCATGTAAGCCATTTACATTGATAAACTGCTTCCTTAATTACTTAGTTGTGAAGACAAGCGCAGGGGAAAGCCAGTCGCCTAGCCCTAGGTAATCCGGCTCTCTAGTACAGTGCGGCGGAAATCAAGCTACCCTTCAAAATAGACGAAAAGCTGATGAATTAAGCTTTTTGACTTTTGAATGCGTGACTTCCAAGGTAGCGGTACTAGTACTTGTGGTGGTTGAGCATCGGGCATAGGAAATGCCTTATCCAGCAAGCATTTCTGCAAAATCATAATTTATAGTTATGACTTTAGCTACAGGATAGCCTAAATTTTTATCTATCAATTTTATTCATGGAAAGTATGCATATTATGCTTTGATAACAAATTTAATCATTGTTACGCTGAATTTGTACTAAGAACATTAGGCTTTACTCTCAGTTTTGAGACATTTTAACTATGACAAAATCTATCAATTATTCAAATCAATTAAGATTTGAAAATTTTCAAAAAGAAACTGAGCAAAAACAGGCAAAATATTTCAACGTTTTTTCACTACTCAATCGCTTTTTGCAGCATCTAGCCACAGATCTAGTTCAGGGCCAGGAGCCGCGAATCTGGCAAACTACTGATCGCTTTGGAAAGACTTGGTGGCATGGCTGCGATCCAGTTACAGGTCGTTCCGTCTGTCGAGAGTCTGAAGAAGAAATGCGGATTTGGCTAGAGGAGCGTTACGACCAATAAATCATTGGGTAGTTTTTTGCCCTCAATAGGAAAGTTGGATTGGGAATTAGGAAATCAATAGTCTAAATTTCACTAGTCTAAATTTCACTCTCCCCAATCCACAGTCATGGCATTGGGATCGCACGCCCAGTTGTTCTGACCCCAGATCGCTCATTATTGATTATTTTGACCCTTTATGCTGTACTGAGTATTACAATTCGGGAATTTAAGTGTTTTTCCCTACAAATTGAGTTGATTATTAGTACTAATAGCAGTAGTTTGGAGAATTTACTCCTAAATAGCGATCGCTAAAAATAAAGTGAGGCAACACCCGAAGGTGAAATGAACGAGCCAGCAACGCCACTCCAGAGGAAATAAAGCTACCCTTCACAACCACTAGAACGCTTGCACTATAAGCCTTTTGACCGCATCGTGTTTGAGAACCTGCGTCTCTCCCCATGGAGACGCGCCCGGAGGGTTTTGACTTTTGAATGCGTGACTTCCAAGGGAGCGGTACTAGTTAACTATGTGCCGCCAGGTAGATTTACTCACTAAGAGCGATCGCCTAGATTTGTGGTCATGACTTCATAACATAACAGGATAACTAGCTCGTGACGCAAGACAAGCCAGATATTGGAGAACAGGCACTGAGTAAGGCTGTAGAAATTGGTCTATCCAGCCAACTTGATGAAGTAGAAAATTTGGATGTTGATATCCGCACCGATCCAGGTAAACTCATCCAAGGGGAATTAGAATCCGTCAAAATTGAAGGTGAAGGTCTGGTGATGCAAAAAGACCTCCGTGCGGAAGAATTAGAGGTCGAAACAGACAACATTGCTATCAACCCCCTTAGTGCTGCCTTTGGCAAAATTGAACTGACCCATCCAACAGACGCTGACGCTCATGTTGTTCTCACCGAACAAGATGTGGAGCGTGCGTTCAACTCCAAATACATTTGTGAGAAGCTTCAAAACCTCAAAGTGAAGGTGAACGGTCAACCCCTGACGATTGATACGCGCCGAGTGGAATTCCGTTTGCCGGGTAACGGGAAAATTGCACTCAATACTGAGATTTTTATTAATGAAACAGGGGAAACTCAACAAATTTGCTTCACTACTTTGCCCCATGTGAGTCCTAGGGGAGAACGGGTAGTCCTTGAAGAGGTTCAATACGCTCAAGGGAAAGAGCTATCACCGGAACTCACGGCTGCCTTATTAGAACGGGCAAGCGAATTGCTGGATTTGCGGAACTTCCAGCTACAAGGGATGTCGCTCCGCCTCAGGAATTTAGATGTGCAAAAGGGCAAGTTAACGCTTCAAGCCCAAGCTCATGTCGAGCAATTTCCCGCAATGTAGCAGCATCATCCGTGAGTTAGATTCCCTCTGCCGTCAGGCAGATACACCCGTCAATCCCAGCCGCTAAAGTGTCTCCATTGGGCTGCTTTAACCGATCGCACTTATAGAAACGAAGGAGACAACTATGACGCAAACTCCCAATATTCCACCCGTGATTGAGAGTGACGAGAGTAACTATCGCGACACTGGCGTACCGAGTACAGTAGCGATCGCAGGGCATCCTCTCCATCCTGCACTCATTACTTTCCCCATTGGTCTTCTGGTTTCGCTAGCAGCAACTGACATCGCTTACTGGTTACTGGGCGACCTTTTCTGGGCACGCGCTTCCTTTTGGCTGATTGCGGCTGGATTACTCACGGGTCTTGTGGCTGCTATTACCGGCTTGCTGGACTTTATCAGAATTCGTCGAGTTCGCAGGCACACCGCCGGGTGGGCGCACATGTATGCCAATGTAACCGCACTGGTACTCACAGCAATCAACTTAGGGCTGAGACTGGGCGACCCTGCTGAGAATATTGTATTTACCGGACTAATTCTCTCCGTGGTTGTTGCAACACTTCTTGGCATTTCCGGCTGGTACGGGGGTGAACTAGTCTACCGACATAAAATTGCGGTGATCGGCTACGGCGATAGCGATCAACCTTAGTACTGTGCAACAGGTGTAGGGTGGGCAATGCCCACCTTTAATTTTTATTGGGTAATTGGTAATTGGTAATTGGTAATTGGTGAAATCTTGGCTCTGTCACGTTTTTCGTCCACCATTACCAGTTCAGAAGGTATGCAAGTTTAGTGTACAACAATTTATAACTAATAAATTAAGGGATAAAGCCAATCTAAAAGCGCTACTTTACCCCAAGTCTGTAATTATTAAATTTTGACATTCTAACGGCTAAAAGCGCGTTAGATTCTTGAGCTAATCACAGCCCTTTTGGGTTGCCCCTACTGAGGTCTTACACGATTATGTTCCATCCGAGCCTACTAGAATATCACTTAATATCTAGACGCCCACTTAAGGATGGCTCTCCAATCGTTCACCCATTTCAGGGTGCGTTTCCGTGTGCCCCACGGTACGCGGATTACTCCAAGTCTTCTTCTCTAAATCATCTACCACTGTTTAATGCTTACTGCGCTGTTTATAGAGTTATCGCGCTTCTCTTGCCTTTACTATTTTCCAAGCTGTCGTGTGTGGACACCACAGATTTGTCTTGTCACGTTTTGGCGGTATTCCAACCTGTAGGCTAGTATCCAGTATACCAGAGATGGGACGACTGCTCTCATCCACCTGCAATTCATCTCACGCCTATAGGACATGGGTTTTCTTGCTTGTTTTCTGTCAGAAAAAGCACCTGAAATACTAAGCTATGTTAGAGAAAGCCATACCAAAAGCAAGCATTTCAGGCGACTCTTTTTGAGGCTATACCAGCCCTTGTCCTTTACCGCGTTGATCGCGTTCCATCGTCAACTGACCCTCTTTGTCTTCATTCACATCTTCGAGTTCTTCGATACGCTCCTGAGTTTTCGCTTCCTCGTCTTGTCTCAAGTCTCCCGGTTCGTTGATATACATTTCGGGTTCAATCGCATAGTTATTGATTAAACCCTCTTTGTCGGTTGTGTAACCATCAGTTGTTCTAATGCTCTCAGAATTAGTTTGCTCATCAGTTGGAGCATCAGCACGACGCCCTTCTGTAGGAGGGTGTTTGTAAAACTCGCCCTCTCTTTCTCGACGAGCTGCGGTTTCAGCCGGGACTATTCCGCGATCGTAGTTATCGCCCTCAACACCAACTTCTGGTTTCGGAGTTTTTGGCTTATCCATGAGTACGTCCTCCAGGTCATAAGTTTTATTACTTAGTAGTATCCTCGTTCTGGTATAGGATGTACTCTTTCCCAGGTCTTAGATTAAAAGTCGATAAAAAAATATTAAGTAACGCACAGAATGGATAAAGAATGTCTGAGCTATTCTCTTCCCAAAGATAGTTAACTCAACTAGTACGTTAGACCTTAATGCATAAAAGCACGAAGCTTCAGTTGCTGACCAGCGTATCCCTGCTCATCGTGACGCCACTGGGAATTCTCTCCAAGTTTTATTACGGCCCTGCCCAAGTGTGGGTCAATGACTATTCTGGCGATATCCTCTATGAGATTTTCTGGTGCTTGTTTTTTTTCTTGCTGATACCCACGAGAAAAGCCATTACTCAAATTCCTTTGTGGGTGTTCGCCGTCACTTGTGTTCTGGAAATCCTACAATTGTGGAAAAGCCCATTTTTAGAAGCAATTCGTGCCACTTTTATCGGTAGAACCCTACTCGGCACTACCTTTGTGTGGTGGGATTTCCCACATTATGCTGTAGGTAGCCTGCTCGGTTGGTTGTGGTTGTTGCAAATTTGGCGATCTGCGCTTTGCTGCTGACGCACCATGCTCCGCAAACGCAGCAGCGCTTCGCTATCGCGGAAGCATACCACGCATGAATAACGTAGGTTTTCACCATCACTGCTCGTTAAACCGTCAGGGAGAACCATTAGCAGAATTAGTTCTGGGAGAAGCCCCAGCACCAGGACTCGGTGTGGCTGAGTTACCAGGGGTAAAATTAGTTCTGGGAGAAGGCGCAGCACCGGGACTCGGCGTGAGTGAGTTACTAGGAGTAGCATTAGTTTGGGGAGAAGGCGCAGCACCGGGACTCGGCGTGACTAAATTATTGGGACTAATCGGTGTTTGTCTGGGTGACGGTTGGGGAATCCCTGGGCTAATTCCGGGGGATTGTGGCAGTCCTGGGTAGGGTGGCAATTGGGGTTGAGCCGGGTTGAGGGGATCTGTGGGGTTCAGGTTGCCATAAGGGTTGAGCGAGGGTGGGCTGGGGTAAGGGGTAAAGCCAGGGACACCAGTGGCAGGTGGTAAGGAAGGGCTGAGGTTAGGACTCTGTGCAGTTCCTCCAGGTAGAGTGGCTAGCGCTACGCGATCGCCTCCTACTTGCCGCAGCAAATCCAACACCTGAACAACATCGTTGTAACTCGCATTTGGGGAAGCATACAGCGCCATCACTCCGTCAGGACTTTGTTGGCGATAGGTTTGCAGTATTTGCTTAAACTGCTCTTCTGTTACCACTGGTTGCTGCTCAACGAATACTTGACCAAACTCATTGAGGCTAACCATTAAGATTTGCCGTCCCTGAGCCGTCCCCGTACTTGCCTTGGGCAAATCCACGCTGATGGCTTGCTGGCGAGAAAAGCCGACTGCCGCAAGGATGAAGAATATCAAGATACAAAAGATGACATCAATCATCGGCACAAGCTCAACCCGTGCCGTTTCAGTCGGGGCATCTACAAACGGGGAGCCTACCCGAAATTTCAGAGGACGGGATGCCCAGGAAGGAGAAGCTAAAGGAATTTTTTTGTTGGTAGCCATAAGTTACTCACAGCAGTGCTGCCATGCGATCGACGCGAATCGAGTAAAGGTACTGCCTTCGATTGTAGTGTTCGGTACTTACTGTTCGGTGACTTCAGAAATATCTGGGGTTGTTGGCTTCCCAGAATTAGGCGTATCCGTTATCTCACTTGGAATCTCACCTTGCAGCCAAGCTTGTCGATAGAGCAACTCTAATTCACTTCCAGTTTTGCGGAAAACTTTCACCTGGTTGTACCACAAGGCCTGAAAGAGTCGATAGAACGCCAGGCTGGTAATCGCCACAATCAGCCCTGTTGCCGTAGTAATCAAAGCCTCCGCGATGCCCAATGGCACTTCAGCGGTGGAAGCTGTT
>JAIUYC010000209.1 GCA_020216575.1 Coleofasciculus sp. S288
ACTTTGTTTCGATGATGTCACACGAGTTTCGCAACCCGCTCACTACTATTAAAATAGCTAGCGAATTACTCAAAAATTTTAGCGATAAGATTACTCAAGATAAAAAATATCGCTGCCTCAATCAAATTGAAATAGCGGCTCAAGAAATGATACAACTATTAGAGGATATTCTGAGTCTGGCTAGGGCAGAAGTTGGAAAACTAGAATTAAACCTACAGCCGTTTGACTTAGCAGAATTCTGCCACACGATAGTGGAACAAATGCAAATGACTGTTGGTGATAAACACACCCTCACTTTGGTGATTCAAGGGGAATGCAATCACGCTTGCATGGATGTGGAGCTACTCAAGCATATCCTCACGAATTTGCTCTCGAATGCGATTAAGTATTCACCCGAAGGCGGCAAGGTTCGATTTGAACTTTCCTGTCAAAACGGGGAGGCTACCTTCAAAATTCAGGATTGGGGGATAGGCATTCCACCAAGAGATCAACAAAAACTGTTTGAGTCGTTTCATCGCGGGGCAAATGTGGGTAGGATTCCCGGTACTGGATTAGGACTGTGCATTGTTAAACAGTTTGTGGATTTGCACAAGGGCAAGATTGCACTAAAAAGTGAAGTTGGAGTCGGTACAACGTTTACGGTTACACTGCCGTTGCATAACCAGATATCAGTTGAGGAGAGTGCAACCCGATCGCGTGTGGCATAGGGGGGTGTCAAAAATGACTATTGCATGAGCAGGAGCGATCGCTAGCCTAACTCATGTCCTAATGGGTGTTTCACCCCGAACGTCTACAATACACAAAGCAAATTGGGCTATTCTCTGCTTAAGAGGTGCTAAAACCTTAAATTATGTGTAATGAGCGCCGTAAATTGGGTTCTTACAATCTGTCATGGCAACACTCTCCCCAGACCAACGCAATTATTACTACCTTTTGGAAGCTGAACGAGCAGGCATTCACAAACCAATCCTGACGGCGCTTTATCAGGCTCATTCTTCACCTACCCTTCCCGATGGAGAAACGGGCTTAGGTATCTCTCCAGCCAATCGGGTATCCCTAGCGCAGGTCAATACGTTTCCCGAACAGGTTCAGTATGCAGCGAATGCCATTCGCTCTGTTACAGACAGTTTAGTCGCTCAGGGTTGGCAAGGGGCTGATTTATGGAATGCTCAACAGGGGCGCTACACGGATCAATTTCTTGAAAAAGTTGCTAGTGGCTACGCACCAGCAGCCAGCGAACCGACAGCTGCACGGATAGAAGCGTCCGATCTCAATAAGCTACGACAAGCTTACCTGGCTGACCTCGAAGCTGACTTTGAGGTGGACGCCATGCCGCAAAACCTTGCCTATCTGGATCGCGCCTTGCTAACGTTGGTGGAGCGAATTCCCGACTACTACGCCGGATTATCGCACCAACGAGATGCCTTGCTGGAGGTGGTGCGGATTTGGCGAGAACTGGACACCCGTGAAGCGGTAATTGCCTCGCTTATACCTGCGAATAAGGTGGAAGACGCCACGAACGATGAGTCTGTGTTGGATATTCCTCTAAAGCAATTTGTTGGACGGATTTCCGCTAACTACGGTGGATACCCGCATCAACGGGAGGCGCTGATTCGCATGACTCAGTTGTGGCGCAAATTAAGGACACGAGAAGAGGCGATCGCTTCTCTGAAAACGAACACCTCCCCAGAGGAAAAGCTTAGCATCATCGATCCGGCTTTAATTGCCTTTGTTCAGCGCCTTCCCGATTACTACCAGGGACAAGGCAGCCAGCGCAACGCCCTCACAGAAGCGTTTCGCCTTTGGCGTCAACTCGACTCCCGTGCCACGGCGATAGTAAGCTTAGGCGTTAATCCTGAAGTCCTCACTGCTAGTGCCACCGACCGAACAGTCCTCGTGAACCTAGCGACTCAACTTGATCGCGAATTACTCTCCTTTATACGCCGCGTGCCTGGAGGATATGACGAACGCGAACACCAAAGAGAAGCCTTAATCCGCCTCGTTCAACTCTGGCGCAATCTACCGACGCGAAATCAATCGATTCAATCCCTACTAGAAGACCAGAAACGCCTCGACCAAGCCCGCCGCACTACCCAAGAAGCCGCCCCCAAGCCCGTACCTCTAATCGTTCCCAAACGTCCTGCCCGTTGGACACCTAACAATATTCAGCTATCCGCTTCGATTATTCCAGATGGTAACTTTACCTGGGCTGAGGCAACCCACGGCGGTACGCGAATGCCTCCCAATCAAGCGACGGTGGATGCTATGGTTCGCATTGCCAGACTCGCACAACGAGCACGCGATCGCATCGGACGACCGTTTATCGTCACGAGTTGGTATCGCCCACCCGCCATCAATCGGGCTGTGGGCGGGGCGCGTTACAGCCGCCATCTGGTAGGAGATGCCATAGACTTTCTCTGTGAAGGCCTCACTGGCAATCAACTCTACTGGGCGATCGAACCTTGGTGGCCGGGTGGCTTAGGTCGCTATATTAAATTTCCTTACCTTTGCCACATTGATGCCCGAAGCTACCGAGCTCGTTGGCGAAACTAAGTTAGACACCATGAGCAAAAGCTCACAATGAAAGAATGAAAATCCTTCTCCCCTGACCCCTGACCCCTATTTTCAGGTTAGAAAATTCCCTTTATGAAAGGGGAAGCCTGCTATAGCCTTGTGGCTTGACAAGAGCTAGGATGTCACCAACTCATACCTCTTCCCTATCTGTCACCTTAACCTTACCTTCAACAGCGAACAGTAAGCAGTTCTCAGTGACCATTTTTTATTGGTCAGAAGACTGATTGCTGTTGAATTGCTCCAATAGCAGAATTACCATTCCGCATGGGCATCCTATAAATAGAGGTAAAATTTTTATCCAAGAGTCATTATGTCCACTTCTAATTCTAAAACTTTTAGGGAACCAACCCTAGCCCAAACTTCCACTTTCATTCAGCCATCCGTAATGGCTCAAGTTCCTCAGTCCTCCGGGCAACTCTGGATGTTTGTTTCGATTGGACTAACCTTAGTGCTGATTGGTTTAGTCGTGTATGGCAAGCTCCAATTCGACGACAAGGCAAGGAAACTTAAGATTGAGCAGTACAAAACAGCAGACTTGCAAAAAAAGTTAAAGTTAGCGCTCACAACCATCCGGAAAATGGAAACAAATCCGGATTTGGTTCACTCGCGAGAATTTAACTTGGATTACCTGAGAATGCGAATGGAAGAGGAGGTATTTCATTTTGCAATTATCAACCAAATCAAGATTAAAGTTAAACAGATTATCAGTGTGGCACTTCGACCTCCTCAAGGGACTCAAGCTGTTATTGGCATTGCCAGTGCAGCAGGGCGTCAAGTGGATGAAACATTTGATGTGATGTACGAGACGGAAGGTGAGGGGAAACGCACGATGCGAGTACTTTTCCGCATTCAAATCATATTGATGAAAATCCCCACTCAGGCAACCTCGGCAACGATCAGCCAGATTATTGATTGTATTGAAACGTTTCTTAGCCCTGATGAAGACCATGAAAGCTGGCAACCAACAATTCAAGGCCGCCTTGTTCTGATTCGTTGGGATCAAAAAGCAAAGCCGACTCCATTACTAGTCCTGCAACAATCTACTGAAGGAGTCAATGTTACGTTGAGAGTTAAGCGAGCAGGTATCTAGTAACAAACTTATGGAGTGATCAGGGTGCTGTCGGTACAATTTTCAAAAAGTTACGCGATTGCTGAGCAATCACTGAACGATTAATTAAGAATAAAAAATTAGACAAAGCTCCTTTATTAATACGATTTGTTGTTTTTTTTATTATTTTGCAGCAAATGGCGATCGCAGTATGGAACACTTGCAATATAAGTCTTTTGACTTTTGACTTCCAAGGGAGCGGTACTAGTGTAAGAAGGCAGAGAGGGCAGAGGGCAGAGGGCAGAGGGCAGAGGGCAGAGGGCAGAGGGCAGAGGGCAGAGGGTATGCGTATTGACTGGTCAAGGTTTCAGGATTTGGCTGTGTCCTAATCGCCTTGGCGACTGCTATATTTAATAATTTTTCGCTGTAAGTTTTTAAAGGTTTAAATCAAAAAATCTCTGGGAAATTTAAAGAGATTTAGAAGATTTTGATTTTAGAGCTTGTGCTATTGACCAATCAATCAGTAGTAAATAGACTGAAATAGTTGAATCTGAATCTAGCCCCTTATAAGAATGGGGTTGAAGTTTACAGCTATTTTCATTTGAGTGCAATAAAGGTATAGGGAACATCACCAATAATTAGTCTTAAGTAGAGATAGTTATTCTATAACGCCTGACCTATGGCGTATGGTACATGCAACTGAAAATGGCTAATTCTACTTTCCAACAAGCAATATGTCCTCTGAAATCACAACAAGCACTGGTACGATTGAAGTGAAAGCTGAAATGACTGATATAGACCTTAACCCAAAAGACAAACTCGTGGTGAGCCAAAAGCAATCCACCGAACTTTCCACAGAGAGCGAATGGCAGCAATTTGGAGAAAAAACTTCTGCCTTTCTCAATAGTTTGCCAAGTTACGTCAACGACTTTTTCCAAAAATACCAGCAGATCCTGATAATTGGTGGCTTAATTTTGGTAGTTTTGACGAGTGTGAAAGTCATACTAGCTGTCCTGGATGCTATCAATGACATTCCACTCCTTGCATTGATTCTAGAGCTAGTGGGCTTGGGATACACAATCTGGTTTGTATACCGCTATTTACTGAGCGCTGCTACTCGTCAAGAATTGTCTGAGGAGATTAAGGCGTTGAAGGCGCAAGTTTTGGGACTCTAAGCAGGTAGGCATCCTTAAATACGACCTATTATTTTGGGGACTGGTGAGTGCGTCAAGTCTCCCAGTTTCCAATTACTAATCTCCAATCCCTTTGTAGAGCGATCGCACGCTTCCAGGAAACGCGATCGCCTTTTTTCTTGCCCTTTAAGTACATTAGTACTATACTGAACTCACTTTCAGCTGTGCCAGAATCGATAGCAAATTGGCGTCTTGGAGTCGTAGAGGATGGTTTGGAAACCAGGGCAGAAGTTGCAGCGTGGCAAGTACACCATTGAAAAAGTATTGGGGCAAGGCGGCTTTGGCATTACTTATCTTGTGAAAGACAAACAGGGCAATCCCTTGGTAATCAAAACCCTCAACGAGTACCTGCAACGCCAATACAACTTTGCCAAGTTTCAGCAAGATTTCCTCAATGAGGCACTGCGCTTAGCAAAATTCCGCCATCCTCATATCGTGCGGGTAGATGAAGTCATCCAAGAAGGCGAAGAATGGTGCATGGTGATGGAATATATCGATGGGGAAGATTTAGCCCATCGGGTTTGGACTCGAGGCGCGTTGTCCGAGTCGGAAGCCTTGCAATACATCCAGCAGATTGGTGACGCACTGACGCTCATTCACAACCATGGCTTGCTACACCGAGATATCAAGCCGCTAAATATTATGGTGCGAAACAGCGCCTCGGAAGCGGTTCTAATTGACTTTGGCATTGCTCGTGAGTTTACGCCGAATTTGACTCAAACCCATACTCAGGCATTGTCCGATGGCTTTGCACCCATTGAGCAGTATGATTGGCGTGCCAAACGGGGGGCTTATACCGATGTTTACGCTTTAGCGGCAACGCTGTATTCTATGCTAACTGGAGAGATTCCAGCCCCTTCACCGGTGAGGGCGTTTGGAACACCCTTACAGCCACCCCAGCAGCTTAATCCAAAAATTAGCGATCGCGTTAATCAAGCCATCCTCAAAGGCATGGAAATGAAGCCAGAGGAACGTCCCCAGTCTGTGGCAGAATGGTTGACAATCTTGGGCAGCAGTGCAATTTTGCCTGGACTTTCCCCGGACGATTACGGCAAACTGCGGCATCTCCTCACCGCAAGGAAATGGCAAGAGGCAGACAAACAAACTGCCGCACTCATGCTCAAGGCCTCTGGGCGAGACGGTTGGCTGAGAACCGCTGACGTTGAAAAATTTCCCGCTCAAGAATTACAGATGATTGACCGACTCTGGAAGGAGTATAGCAGCGATCGCTTTGGTTTAACGGTTCAACAGCGCATCTGGCAGAGTATCATGGCTACCCAGAAAACTGAGTGGAAAGCATGGTGTAGTTTTGGCGATCGCGTCGGATGGCGCGTGAAAGGAAATTGGCTGGCTCACTCTAGTCTCAACTTTACCCCACAAGCTCCGGAAGGCGAACTTCCAGCCCTGGTTGTCTCCCATAGCTTCGCCTTGCGCCATCAAGAATCTGTGGTGTCTTTGCTTTCACGTAAAGATTTGTAAATAATTTCATTAGGAGCGGCTTGCTCTCAATTGTTAGCAAACAACAAAATCGCGTGTCTTCGACTCAAACCTCAAAACACAAACCTCTAATTATTGGTGTCACTGGTGCCTCTGGCTTAATCTATGCAGTACGCACCTTGAAATTTTTGCTAGAAGCTGGCTATGCCATCGAGTTAGTCGCCTCGAAATCAGCCTACATGGTTTGGCAGGCAGAAGAGAATATTCGGATGCCTCCAGAACCCGATCAACAGGAACAATTTTGGCGTCAGCAGGCGGGTGTAGCAACAGGAGGCAAGCTGGTTTGTCACCGATGGGGGGATGTGGGGGCAGGGATTGCCAGTGGCTCCTTCCGGACAATTGGGATGGTGATTATCCCCTGTAGTATGAGTACTGTGGCAAAAATTGCGACAGGCTTAAGTTCCGACTTGCTAGAGCGTTCTGCGGATGTTCACCTCAAAGAAGGGCGTCAATTGGTAATCGTGCCTCGCGAGACACCGTTGAGTCTGATT
>JAIUYC010000210.1 GCA_020216575.1 Coleofasciculus sp. S288
GCCAAGGTTTTGCTATATAACGATATAAATTGGCATAGTTGATGGCGTTGGCAACGGCTTCGAGATTCGCTTGCCCTGTCAGCATGATTTTCAATGTTTGCGGCAAGATGGCATGAATGCGCTTTAACAGTTCATCTCCTTTCATACTGGGCATGATGTGATCGGAAATAACTAAGGCGACTTCATGCTGTGCTTCTAGTAACTCTTCAACGAGTTCTAACGCCTCTTCTCCACTCTCAGCGATTTCAATAAGGTATTCATCTCCTAACGCCTTTCTCAGCTCTATTTCAAGACTATCAAGAACGGTTGCTTCATCATCGACGCAGATAATGACAGGTTGATTCATAATTTAGCTAAGCCGGATTTAATCGTTTCAATTAAATCCTGAGAATTCCAAGGTTTACGCAAGCAACTATGCAAGTTTGCGTGAGTCTTAGCCCGTTCAATTGCTGCGTCATCCGCTTGTCCAGTCAACATTATTTTAATGACTTTGGGATATTTTTCATGGATTTGAATTAAAAATTCATCTCCTTTAATACCTGGCATGAGCCAATCTGAAAGAATGACAATAATTGAGATTGTCTCCTCTTGGAGTTCCTCAATAATTTCCATAGCTTCATCGGCACTTTCAGCCATTTCGTAGAGGTAAGCATCATTAAATGCTCTTTTCAGTTCTATTTCCAGGCTATCCAATACCATTACTTCATCATCAACACATAAAATGGCTAGCTTAGACATAAGTAAACCTCCTCGTTTTATTTAAATTGAACAAAAATTTTAGAATAAAGGGGTCTTGACCATTCCTTCTAATTAAACAATCTCTATTGTATTGGTTGGATGAATGGGTAGAGATACAGTAAACGTGGTTTGACCCGGTTCAGATTCTACGGAAATTTTACCTTCGTGTTTCTCAAGAATCTTCTTGACAATATCTAATCCCAAGCCACTGCCTTCTCCGGCGGGTTTTGTGGTAAAGAAAGGCTCGAAGATTCTTGGCATAATTTCAGGAGGAATACCTTGTCCGCTATCCCTGATACTGACTAACAAATTCCCGTTCTGCTGCCTCACATCGATTGTTAAAGTTCCCTGGTTATTCATTGCTTGTAAGGCATTGTGGATCAGATTTGTCCAAACTTGATTGAGTTCATCGGGATAGCACTGAATAGAGGGTAATGATTTCTCATAGTTTTTGATGACATCGACACCCTGTTTGAGTTGGTTGTGATAGAGAATTAATACCGTTTCAATTCCTTCCACAACCTGAGCTTGGACTTTTTCCCCAGACTGATCGTAACGTGCATAGCTTTTCAGAGCAAATACCACTTTGGCGGCACGGTCTATGGCCGTCGTGATGGTTCTTGTACTTCTCTGTAGTGTGGCGAATTGATAGGCAGTTTTTAATATCGTTTCGCTGTCTGGAGCGTTGAACAATGGTAAAAAGGGTTCAATTCCATCATAAACTCTGATCGTAACTAAGGTACTGGCAAGGCTATCCGCATTGGCAATGGAATGGGATTCAAGTTGAGCCTTCAAATCTTTTTTGATTTGGCGTTTTTCTTTTGTTGATAAGGAAATAGGTTGTTGGATTGACTTTTGCATGAGGGTAAAGAAATCTCGCTGGCGTTCTTTGGAGAGGGTTTGAAAAAATTTAGGTAACTGTTCTAGATTTTCAGATAAGAATTCAGCAATATTGGTTACGGATGAGCGAATCGCTCCCAATGGAGTATTGATTTCATGGGCAACGCCGGCAACTAATTGTCCCAAGGCTGCCATTTTTTCGGATTGAATTAGTTCATCTTGGGTGGCTTTGAGATGGTTGAGGGTGTTTTTCAGTTCTTGGGTGCGTTCGGTGACTTGGAGTTCTAAGGTGCGATTGTATTCAGTTAATAGCTTCTCTGACTGTTTACGATCGCTAATATCCTGAAACGTTGCGATCGCATAGACAAGGTTGCCCGTTTCGTCAAAAATTGGAGTAGTGGAAACGTCTAAGGGTATAATCTTATCCGGTTGGTGCAGTTCCAAATCGTCCGCCTTAGCCCGTTGCCCAGAAAGCGATCGCACAATCGGCAGTTGGTCGGTTGGGTACAACTGATTGGTTCCAGCGCGATACACTTGATACGCTTGTGACAATTGCTCAGCGTTGGCGTCTTGTAAAACATTCATACCTAGTAACTGCCGTGCGGCCTGATTGGCATAGTAGATTTCTCCAGTCGGAGTGTGGACAGATACCCCGACGGGCATCGCTTCCAGGTATTGAGCCAATCGGCGTTCGCTTTCGCGTACCTCGGTGTAGAGTTGGGCATTAGCGATGGAGATGGCCGCTTGAGATGATAAGACGTTTAAGACTTCTAAGCGATCGCTAGTAAATGCACCGGAAATCAGATTATTTTCTAAGTAAAGGATGCCAATCAGTTTGCCTTGATTGAGGAGCGGGGTACACAGGACTGATTTGAGTTGGTGTTGAATGATGTAAGAGTCCGCTGCAAACGTAGTCTCAGTGCGGGCATCATCAAGGACTATTGTTTCCGATGTGCGATCGACATAGTTAATCAGGGTGACAGGAAGTTCCTGACTTTGCTCGACAGGAATCGATTGCAGCACCGTCGCCTCCGCCATACCATTAACTTGAGTCGCCTCGATCGCTAATTTACCTGCTTTAGACAATATCAGAATACATTTTTCAGCTCCCGCATTTTCAAGCGCCACTTGCATCAACCTTGAGAGTAATTTATCAAGCTGAATTTCTCCTGAGAGCGCTTGAGAGGCTTTGAGTACCGTTGCCAAATCCAAAATGGCTGAACCCTCTACACTCAGGGAACCAACCGTTCCACTGGTTTGACGGCTCATTTTCTGGTTTAGGATGGGAGCGAGTAACTGAGGATAACGTTGTTCTAAATCCTCAACTTTGGCTTCAGCGCCCCAACGAGCATAGGCGTAGTAGGCATCTGTGAGGTAGACAGAGGCAATTTTCTCTTTACCCCAACTCAGGTAAAATTTGGCGGCAAGTTCGTTGGCGAGAGCTTCTTCGTTGATGTATTCGTGTTCTTTGGCTAGGGCAATGGCCTTATCGTAATAGTCCATTGCTTCAACATAAGACTCAAGAACTCGGTATCGCTCTGCCTCCACGAGATAAAATTTATGCAAATGATTCATCGGCGCACAATCCGCCCACGTCTTCATCTTTTCCTGATTCGCTACGACTTTTTCAACAATGCTTTTTTGCTCAGACGGGGAAGATTCAGCGTATACCGCAAGCTGTGCCAGAGAGTCATAGAAATGGAAGAGAGGCACAGCGTACATCCCTGTTATGCTGTCTAAATACTTTTCTGCTTCAACTGCATTTTCCACGGCTTGAGGGAAGTGTCCAAACAGATAACAAAGGATAAGCTTGTTTAAAAATAAGAAGTTAACAGCGTTTCGATCATTCTCTTCCAGGTGAAGCGGCAGGAATTGCTCTTCATTATAGAAGTCACCAATTAAACGGATTGTATCGTCAGCATGTCCTATTAAATTTGAAACCGTTTGTTGAAATATCTTATGATAATAAATTGTTGTGGTTTGCCGGAGTTGCTCTATCGAATTCCCATAATTCTTCATGTCCTTTTCAAGCACGGTCAAGTCTTTGCCCATGAAATAGGAATGTTTGCAGTAAAAGCTAGCACAATAGGAGCTATATTCTAAATCTCCACTTTCCAGTCCGCTTTGATATCCCGCTTGAAATAGGGTTAAAGTATTCCTGATATGCTCTTTCCAATGCCCGATTAAGAAGCCAACAACAAGGAAGGTTTTAGCCTTGAGTTCTTGAGAATGAAACCTTGACAATACACTTAAAGCCAACTCCCCAAATTGATAACCAGATTCAATGTCGAGTACTACCCCGCACAAAATCATTCCGTAAGTCGCATAAGCAAAAGCAGATAAGGGAACATTTCCATACTTGATTGATAAATTAACTTGTTTGAACGCAATCAGCACCAGCAGTTCGGGAGCCGCTCTATAGCTGGCAGAAGCGACACTTGAAAGAATACGCATAACTGCCAATTTTTCCGGCTCTTTCATCATCGGCAGCTCGATTAAGTCCTCGATTCGCTTCCCAGCCAAATTTGATGCTGTTTCCTCCAGTCGTCGCTGAATATCTAACGGACTTGGCTGTTCAGGAAATTCCATGCCAAACAACTTCAGAACAGCTAGCGCGGTATTAACGGCTAATAGAGGTTTGCTCTGTGAAATTCGAGCTTGGATTTTCACCTCATAGACTTTCACTTTGTCCAGAAGTGTTTTGGCTTGTTGCAGAACACTATCAGCCAATTCCTCCATCTGCTCCAAGTCACCGCTCAGAAATGCTGCCTCGGTTGTTTCCTCATGTAGCGCTAATGTCAGTTCATACTGCGTCTGCCAACTATCTGCTGCCAACAGTTTCATTCCCACCGTTAAATATTGAACAGCAGCCGCATAAGCCGTTGAAGTTTTCGCTTTACGTCCAGCAATCAGATTGAGCTTCGCCAGTTCCTCCCGCTCCGTTTGATGAGTAATTAATTCCACCCCAATATTGAGCTGGTTGACAATATCAAAAATCTTCTCGTCTCGTTCCTCTTCTGGAGTATTACTCAACAGTAGCCGTCCAATTTGCAGATGAGTTAATTGTTTCTGGTCTTCTGGAATCAGAAAATAGGCGGCTTGCTGTACTCGGTCATGTAAGAACTTGTAAATGGGTAATTGGTGATTGGTAATTGGTGATTGGTAATTGGTAATTGGTGATTGAGGAGATTCTGGCTCCTTCTCTATGACTGTTTGCGTAGCATCCGGGTAGCGCGTTGACTCATTTGCATCTGACTGGAAGAATTTGTAACCTTCACTAATAGGAATAACTAGCCCCTCTTGCAACGCTCTCCACAGGTCAGCCGCTGTTTCAGCCTGAGATTTTTCATGCACAATCGCTAGAGTGGCTAAGTCAAATTGGTTGCCAATACAAGCAGCCAGCTTCATAACCGCTTGGGTCGTTATGGATAGTTTTTGCAACTGAAGCGCTAGAAACTCGACCACATCATCACTAACTGTTAGTGCCCTCACTTGGGCAATGTCATACTGCCATCTCCCCTTACTAAGGGAGGACTGAGAGAAGTCAAACGAAATTAGCCCATCTTCATACAGTGATTTGAGAAATTGATTGCTAAAGAAGGGGTTGCCTTTGGTTTTGGCTAGCACCAGTTCTGTTAAAGGAACTGCTTGTTCTGGTGGACAGGAGAGGGTATCAGCAATCAGACGATTCAGGGAAGGTTGGTCTAGGGGGGCTAAGGTAATTTGATTGACGATGGGACAGGCATCTTGCTTATCATCCTTAGCTTTCCGAATTTCATCCAACGTTAACATTAGAGGATGTGCGGGACTCACTTCGTTATCTCGATAAGCTCCTATTAGTAACAAATAGCGCGTCTCTGTCTCGCTCAGGAGCAATTGCATCAACTTCAAAGATGCTGAATCTGCCCACTGCAAATCATCGAGAAAAATGACTAAGGGATGCTCTTTTATCGCAAACACCCGGATAAACTTTTGAAATAGCAAATTGAAGCGATTTTGAGCGGCACTCCCCTCTAGTTCTGGGACAGGTGGCTGCTTGTCGATGAGGAACTCTAGTTCTGGGATGACATTAATAATAACCTGGCCATTCTCACCCAAAGCCTTTAATAGTTTGGCTTTCCACTTCTGCACCTCGTCGGCAGTTTCAGTAAGCAGTTGCCGTATCAGATTTTGGAGTGCCTGAACCCAAGCAGAGAAGGGAATATCGCGCTTGAATTGGTCAAATTTCCCTTTGATGAAGTAACCCCGTTGCCGCACAATCGGCTTGTGGACTTCATTGACGACGGCAGTCTTCCCAATCCCGGAAAAACCCGCCACCAGCATCAATTCAATTTTGGATTTTGGATTTTGGACTTCGGCGTGAGCGCTCAGTCGAACGATTTTGGATTGAGTGTTCTCCTCTATCTCCGCATCCCTGTGTCTGCGTGTCTCCGCGTCCCCACGTCCCCGCGTCCCCCCATCTTCTCTCCCAGCTACTCGCTCAAAAGCTGCCAGCAGGGTTGCCACTTCTGCTTCTCTGCCGTAAAGTTTTTCTGGGATGACAAAGCGATCGGGTATATCTCGAATTCCTAGCTTAAAGGTCGTTATACTGCCTTGGGTCGAGTAGTATTCCCAACACTGTTCTAGGTCGTGTTTGATACCAACAGCCGACTGATAGCGCTCCTCTGCTGTTTTTGCCATCAGCTTTAGGACAATGTCATTCAAGCTTTGCGGAATGCTGGGATTCACCTCGATGGGGGGAGTAGGAATCTTGGCAATATGGCAGTGGACTAACTCCATCGCGTCATTTGACTGGAAGGGAAGTTGTCCTGTCAGCAGTTCGTAGAAGGTTACTCCTAGAGAGTAAAAGTCGCTACGGTAGTCAATGCCCCGATTCATGCGTCCCGTTTGTTCCGGAGACATATAAGCCAGGGTTCCTTCTAACAGATTGGGGTTTTGAATCTCCTGGTTTTCTCGGGGTAAAAGCGAGGAAATGCTGAAGTCGATAAGTTTGATTTGCTTGGTTTCCGGGTTAATCAGAATATTGTGAGGCTTAATATCTTTGTGAATAATCCGGTATGAATAGAGTCCTTTTAGAGTTTCGGCAATCTGGATGGCAATGTTGAGAAATTCGCTCAAGGCATCAGGAATTAGAAACGGGCAAGTCTTTCCCTCGGAAGAGGTGATGTAGTTAGAGAGGGCAATACCCCCGAAATCTTCCATGACT
>JAIUYC010000211.1 GCA_020216575.1 Coleofasciculus sp. S288
AAAATGCTCTGTCCAAACTTGTCGACGAGGGTTGAATAGAACTACTGTTTCACCTGTTTCAGGGTCAATGTCATGGGTTTTGGTATGCTTGTGACCGTTACAACCAAAACAAGCCCAAGCTAAATTGTCTAACGTAGTTTCGCCGCCTGCTTGACGGGGTTGAATATGCTCAACCGTAAAACTCTGGGTAGCAAATTGCTCTGGAGAGCGGCAATACTCGCAGTAACCTTTTGCTCGTGCTGAAACGACTTGCTTAATTGCGGCTGGAACTCGCTCAGACGGCATTAGGTGTTTTTTCTTCGGCTGTAAACTCGTCGATTAAAGTAGCTAAATCAACGTTTCGGATTTCAGCTAACTGAATTAAGGCTTCGGCTCGTTCTGCATCTTCACACTCTACACGTTCTACGCAGGCTAATAGCTCACTATGTTCTGCCTCAGTTAGTTCGCCCATCTCATTTTTCTGGCGTAGATGATCCAGCCGTGTTTGCTCCTCTGGAGGTAGTCGGCGCTCAATAATCTGCAACAAAGCCTTTTCTTCAGGCTTCGACTCCGTTACTTTTCTTCTTCGATTCGTTTTGAAAGATAAAAATTCCAGAAAATCAATCGCTTCAACCAACATTTCTGTGGGTAATTGATCGACTAACTCTATCACTCTTTGGCGAACTTCTGTGGGTGTGGCCATCTTACACCTTGTTTTTGATGAATTGCTGGTATTCGGGTTTAGCCATTCTACATTGTAGGCAACACAGATTAAGCGATCGCAAATTCCGTCAATGGTCGCTTACTCGGATGCTGAAATCCCAACACAATATCCTCATGGGGAACTCCTACGTCTAACAGTTCATTCACAATTCCCTGCTTCGTCCAATCCTCCTCAACCCAAATCTTTCCCTCTCGAATTCTGAGGTAAACCATTACCCCCTGAACTCTGCGCTTACCATCCCAACCAATGTGAAACCAAAAGTAATGATCTCGAACCTCATCAAATGCCAAACATTCCTCTACGCCATCTTTAGGAGCATGAGATGCCCATTCGTAATATTCCGTTAAGATTTTTTTGATTAAATCACGATAGTGAATTAGTTGTTCCATTGAACAATTATCTCCCTATCAATATCTTCATACACAATCCTGTAGGGGTCAGCCGTAATTGTCCAACCATCTTTAACAAGAGCTGATTTAACAGCGTTGTGATAAATATCCTTTGCAGGCATTTTTGCACCCAGGTAAGGATCTACCCATTCCCGTTAACTCATCGCTCATTTTTGTCTTTTAAGCTTTGAATATATATGCGGATTAGGCTGGTCATAGGAATGCCTCTCTTGTCTGATTCGCTTTTGAGTAGTTCATATTCTTCGTCTGACAAGGCTATTCGGATATTTTTTTCTCTCTTCATATCTTCCTTGACAGTATCCTATAAGGATACTAGCATAAGGAGCGAGGAAATACCCCATGCAGCGATCGCGGCACTACACAGGGTTTCTCCTTAGTCCGAGTACACCGAACTAGGGGCATTACTATTATGGGTTGGTTCTCGAAAAAGAAGACCAGCGATAACCTTGAAGAAGTCTGGGATCTTGGCGTTTACGAATCATTTAGGATTGCTAGCACGTTAGTTAGTCCGTTTGTCAGAAATGACACCCAGCCCCACCGAATTGAGTAGTTTGTTCCAGGCTTCTGCTAAGCTTTTGTCGTTAGGATGATCGCGTCGTAGCTCCATCAACGTAGCCAATGTGTCATACCACAATCGAGCATCTGCATATAACGCCACACGCTCTGGCGACGTTACCTGCTGGATGCGAGAGACAAGCGTTGAATCAGGTTGAACTCGCCTAATCCCTCCCTCAGAAATCACATCACTTGAATGGTCTTCGAGGCTGCAAACTAACACTAACTCCCAGCGATAATCCTGACCAATCTCTAAGGGGGAGATGTTAGCCGAGGCAGGAAGTGTTAAACTCATGAGTCCGTGAGCACTTGCTCCGCCTTCTTGCGTTAGTGCATACTTGAGTGAGTAAATCTTCTCATTACTTGCATCACGCAACACAAACTCCACAGTTGGGGCTGTCGATCTAGGTACATACCAAACAAAAGTCGGATACTCCGCCATTGTTGTTCCTATCCCGGACGCTGGAACCAATGCAACTAGCGATCGCTCCGAGTCTTGTATACAGTTACACCGAGCATCTCCACCTTGCATATACATGGGAACAAAAGCGCCCGATCGCGTTGCCTCCTCAAATTCCCATTGCTCCGGTATCTTGCTGCTGAGGGATTCAAACCCCGTCTGTGCTTGTACCTTTACTGGAGTATTAACTGCAATCCCCAATGTCAAAATTACTGCCAGTAGAATTGTCAGTAGCGTGTAGCGCGATAACTTTTTGAACCAAGCCATAAGCCAAGGAAGGTCTGCCAGAGCAGGATCTTATTATTATGACTTATATCTTGACAAGAACAAAATTATCTGCATAAGACTTTATAGAAAGACCTGCTCCCCCTGCTCTAGCTCTCATGTCTTTAGCACTAACCCTCAAAGAATTTGAGAGAGGAACTTGCGGGTGCGCTCTTCTTTCGGGTTCTGGAAGAATTCCTTGGGGGGCGCTTCTTCTACCAATACTCCACCGTCCATGAGAACAATGCGGTCTGCTACCTCACGGGCAAAGCCGACTTCGTGGGTAACAACAACCATTGTCATTCCGGATTGGGCAAGCGATCGCATTGTATCCAAAACTTCCCGCACCATCTCCGGGTCAAGGGCAGACGTGGGTTCATCAAACAGCATAATCTTCGGTTGCATCGCCAGCGCCCGAGCGATCGCAACTCGCTGCTGCTGCCCCCCAGACAGTTGGCCGGGATACTTATGCGCTTGCTCCAAAATTCCCACCCGTTCCAGCAACTGCATCGCGACTTCTTCTGCCTTTGCTTTCTTCCAGCGACGTACCCAAATGGGCGCTAGCGTCACGTTTTGCAACACACTCAGATGAGGAAACAAATTAAACTGTTGAAACACCATCCCGACTTCCCGCCGAATCGCATCAATGTTGCGGATGTCGTGGGACAGTTCAATCCCATCTATAACAATTCGTCCCTTTTGGTACTCCTCTAACGCATTGAAGGTACGGATAAACGTTGATTTACCCGAACCCGACGGTCCCATAATCACCACCACTTCCCCACGATTCACCGTGAGGCTAACGCCGCGCAATACGTGGAACTTGTTGCTGGCGTACCATTTATGGACTTGTTCGGCAACAATAGCTGGCTGCTGTTCTGCTGATGAGGTTGTATTCTCAAGAGGAAGGGGTTGCTGTGACATTCGATTTTGGATTTTGGATTTTGGATTGATCTCACGGATAAATCCGGAGGCTTGAAATAAGGAAAATCTTTCTTTCTTTCTACAACTCAAGTTGGGGGCTTGTATTCATCAATTGACTTAGTTATATCAATGTCCTTTTTACCGTTGACCGACATTTAACTTCCTCTCCAAACGTCGGCTAGCTAGAGACATTCCATAACAAAAGACCCAATAAATTAACCCAACAAACAGATAAACTTCCGCATAACGACCCAAAAACTGAGGTTGCGCTAAAATCGAACGCGCCATCCCCAGTAACTCCAATAAGCCAAATATGGCTAGGAGTGAGGTGTCTTTAAACAAACTAATAAACTGACCCACAATGGCGGGAATCACAGCCTTTAGCGCTTGAGGTAGGACAATTAATATAACCACGAGTGCTGGATTCAATCCCAGAGCGCGTGCGGCTTCAGCTTGACCGCGAGGTACGGATTGCAAACCCCCGCGCACATTTTCTGCTAGGTAGGCTGCACTGAAGAGGGTGAGTCCCGCGATCGCTCTCACCATCTGATCCAGTCTTGGGTATTCTGGTGGCAGGAATAACTGTAGCATCGTGAGCGCGAAAAATAGGATACCAATGAGCGGTAATCCTCGAATAATTTCGATGTAGAGGATACAAAACCAACGCACAACGGGCAGCGTGCTTTGGCGCCCTAAAGCCAGTAACACTCCAATTGGGAATGAGAGTGTGATACTAATGATTGCCGTCAACAGCGTTAGCAGTAACCCATTCCAAACATTGGTACTTGTCTCCTCTAAGCCCAAGCCCAAGCCTCCTTTAATGAACCATAAGATAACCAAAAAGGAAATGACCCAGGTGACAGGCAACCAGCTACCAAGGTTCAGGGGTAACTGCCGCCCCACTCCATAGCCAATTGCCGCCACAACCACGACTGCCAGAAGCCAAAGGCGTGATGTTAAGCCAATGGGGAAAAAGACGATAGCTGCGATCGCTGCACCCAAGGCAAACAATAAAGGACGGTTCCAAAGACGGCTGTGCTTTTGAGAAAAGCCCCAAGACAATCCACCTATCTCAGCAATAATCCCTAAACTAGTCCAAAGTCGCCAATACAACTCTGGGGGATAACGACCGACAAAAAACAGCCGAAAGTTTGCCTCGATAACTTCCCACTGTGCCTGCGTAAAAATCCAGGTGAGGAGGGTTTTGAGTCCCAGAACCAGTACCAACAGGCAAATAATGGTCAGGATGACGTTGTACCAAGTACTGAACAAATTTGCCCGCAACCATTCCCAGGGAGAGGGGGATTCAACCTCTGGAGGAGCCATTGGGGATAGGTTGTCCATCTGCGCCATAGTTCTAAGTTTGTATTATCTTTCCTTGAGTTGCACTTTACTGTTGATGATATTCATGACTGAAGAGATGGTCAGACTAATCGTGAGATAGGTAACAGCTAAGAGGAACATCACCTCAACAGCCCGACCCGTTTGAGAAATGGTTGTTGAGGCAACAAAATAGAAATCGGGGAAGCCAATTGCGATCGCCAAACTCGAATTTTTCGCTAAGTTAAGGTATTGCGAAGTCAGGGGTGGAATAATCACCCTCAGCGCTTGGGGTAAAATCACCAGCCGCATGGTCGGATTTCCACGCAATCCCAAGGCTTTTGCTGCTTCCCACTGACCTTTAGGAACGGACTGAATTCCCGCCCGGACAATCTCGGCAATAAAGCTGCCGGTGTAGAAAACCAGTCCCGCGATCAAAGTACAAAGCTCTGGACTCAGCCTTAACCCTCCCTCGATCGCACCATTATTCTCTTGAGGCAAACTCAAAACAAATGGCTCTCTCCGAGTGACAATTAAAGCTAACAAAATAGCAATTGCGATCGCGCCTGTCGCCCATAGCAGTTGTCTCCCCGGACGACCTTGCTCCACCATTATCCGGCTTCGCCAGCGCCACACCCAAGCCGCACCCACAATCCCAATCGCCAGCAACAGCACCCAAATCCCCGTCGCTGCATTGCCACTTAACCAGGGAACGACGACACCACGTTGGCTCAAGACGATGGCATTGGCGAATGTGATTCGCTCTTCAACAGGTGGCAGCTTCAGAAAAACGGCGAAATACCAGAAGAAAAGTTGCAAGAGTAATGGCATATTACGGAGTACCTCGACATACACGAGAGCGAGGTTCCGCACTAACCAGTTATCGGAGAGACGAGCAATTCCGACTATCAAGCCAATTGTTGTGGTCAGAATCAGCCCCAATGCGATCACTCGCAACGAGTTAAGCAATCCCACCACAATTGCCCGAGCGAAGCTATCCGCCGGGCTATAAGCAATCAATCTCTCCCCAATATCAAAGGATGCCTGGTTGTTGAGAAAGCCAAATCCTAACTCAATCCCCAATCGCCGCCGGTTGTAGATAAGATTGTCTGCGAAGATTGCCACCACACTCACAACCAACACAACGGCGATAACTTGTCCGGCAATTTTCCAAAACCGGACATCCCGCACTAGCTTTGGCAAATCTTTGAAATTGAGTGAATCGCGAGTACTGCCTTGTTGAGTCGATCTAGTCATTGACTTGATGAAGAGGCGAAAGACTAAGCCATCCAAAATTCAAAATTCAAAATTCAAAATCGGGAAACCTAACGATTCCAGGCATCTTGACTGCTTCCTCCTCCCTTCCCGCCCACCTATCTCTTGTTCCCCTCTGCGCCTCTGCGCCTCTGCGCCCTCTGTGGTTCCTCAAACATTAGATATTCTTCAAGCGAGAAACGAGTAAATACAAGGTAAGGAGATAAGTGGAACAGGGGGAGAACGGAAGAATTTCTCAACCAACCTTCACCCCCTTCTCCTCACTTATCTAAACGGCGGTGCGTACATTAAACCACCCTTTTGCCAGGTATCATTTTGACCACGCTCTAACTTGAAGGGAGAACTCTCACCGAGGTTGCGATCGTAAATCTCACCGTAGTTGCCAACTTTTTTGATCACGCGAACCATGAAGTCATTGGGCAAACCCATGTCTTGACCTAATGTTCCTTCTTGACCCAGCAGTCGCTTCACTACTGGATCAGTGCTGTTGGTAAACTGGTCGATGTTCTTGGAATTAACTCCCAGTTCTTCTGCTTCAATCAGACCGTAGATCACCCACTTCACCGTGTCAAACCATTGAGAGTCGTTATTTTTAACAGCAGGTGCAAGAGGTTCTTTTGACATCACCACATCCAAGATGACGTGATCATCTGGGTTGGGAAGGATGCTGCGACGAGACACAAGTTGAGAGCGATCGCTAGTAACACCTTCACAGCGCCCTTCTTGGTAAGCCGCGAAGGTTGGATCGACTTCTTCAAAGACAATAGGTGTATAGTTTACACCCGCTTTACGCATCTGGTCTGCTAAGTTCTGCTCGGTGGTGGTTCCGGTTTGATCGCAGACAGATTTGCCCTCCTATCCTTTTAGGT
>JAIUYC010000212.1 GCA_020216575.1 Coleofasciculus sp. S288
GTTGCTAGGCTTTATTCCTAACTCATCATTCATAACTCACTACTCATAACTCTCCTCGCATTGCTTGTTTCATTTCTCTGACAGCTCGGTCTAATCCTACAAGCACGGCTCTAGAGATAATGCTATGACCAATGTTGAGTTCTTCCATGCCGTTGAGGCAAGCGACAGGGTAGACGTTCCAGTACGTAAGACCATGACCAGCGTTGACTCGCAAACCCGATGCGATCGCATGTTCGCATCCTTTAGCTAATACCGCTAGTTCTTGTTTGCGACTTGCCTCGTCTTGTGCCTCAGCATATCGCCCCGTGTGCAGTTCGATGAATTTGGCTTTCATGGTTGCTGCTGCATCAATTTGAACTGGGTCGGCGTCGATAAATAAACTAACGGGAATGCTAGCATCTTGCAAGTTGGCAACTATCTCGCTCAGACGCTGAACTTGGCCTGCGGCATCTAGTCCTCCTTCGGTTGTCACTTCTTCACGTCTTTCGGGGACAAGGGTGACATAATCGGGTTTGATATCGAGAGCGATCGCAACCATTTCTTCGGTAGCAGCCATCTCTAAGTTTAAGTGAGTCCGTACCGTCTGTCTCAATAGGCGTACATCTCGGTCTTGGATGTGACGCCTATCTTCCCGTAAATGCACGGTAATCCCATCAGCACCACCGAGTTCTGCCAACACAGTTGCTGCAACTGGGTCGGGTTCCACCGTTCGCCGTGCCTGCCGAATTGTGGCGATGTGGTCAATATTGACGCCAAGTGTCAGCACTTGCCTTCTTCCCCTGAAACCGCTTTGTCTACAGCCCTCTATCTTACCTGAAACTTACCACCACCTGAATGCCTTTCACTACGAATCAGTATCGATTTCAACCAGCTTAGTTCTTGACGATAAACCTGACTTGATTCGGATTTGAGACTTCGGCACATCAAACGTTTCTGCCAGTAGCTCAATTAACTCCCATGCTGCATTGGCGATCGCATTATCGCATTCCTGATTAGCGCTGGGCAAACGCTACCCTGAGCTGTTACGCTTTTAAATTGCTTGTCGAGACAGACGCGGAGACACTCCAGAGGGGGAGACACTCCAGAGGGTTTGATGGCTTGTTTCCTAACTGAATAATATGAAGTTTAAATGCACCACCGCTTACTGATGAGGATGACGAAAGGCAGGCACAATGTCAAGAATGCGATCGCAAAGTGCTACACCCATACCTCACGTCCTCCTTGCCGACGACAAACTCCCACAGTCATACTGGTGATGGTGGAAGGAGTGAACGGTTTTTGCTCTGAAAGCCCTCCGTTCAGATTTCAGCAAACCAGATAGCAACACGATGGGTGCAACTAGAATTCGGGTGGCGAAGGATAAAGCAGATTTGGTGAAATCCTTAGTCGCTTCAGAGGGGACAACCGGGCCGTTTCAAACTTACGCTGATGCGATGGCATTTGCAGCGGCGTTGGGGGCGAAGCGGAAAAAGCGATCGCCTTTGGGAACAATTTCTAACAAAGAACCGGGACCGATTGCCCTAGATATTTTTGTTGCTAGGGGATACGATTTTGTGTTCAAGTTATTGGCGATCGCTGAAACGAAAGACGCCAAAATCCTCTCCATGTTTGACGAGAAATCTGAGGAAAAGCGTCTCCAGATTTTTGAAGAGTATGCCAACGGCGGATTTGAAATTTTGCGAGATGAATTGCGAGGTGCAGTAGATTATTCGGAGCGAATTTTATTGATTCTGAATGCTGATAGGTTTAAACAAGAATCTACTCAAGAGGATTTTGACTTGAGTCGATTTTTATAGAACAGGACTTACGCACAGACATCACATCTGGTAGGGGCATGGCATGCCATGCCCCTACAATTGATGCTTGAGAGACTTTCTTTGCGTAAGTCCTGAGAAAATTGGCTCTCCCGTACTTGTGGTGGAAAACTCAGTTTTTTGGGCATAGGGCATAGGAAATCCCTTATTCAGCGAGCATTTCCGCAAATTTATAACTTTTAGTTATCATCCTAAATACGGGAAAGCCGAAATCCGGGATTAGTCATTGGTCATTGGTACGCACAGTTTTTTTACCAACGACTAATGAATGACTGAGATGCAATCTAATCCACTGTAGGCGGCAAGCCGATGGGACTGAGTTCGAGTTCCGGCTGATCCGATATCACTTGCTCCAAATTCCACTGATTCTTGAACAGCAGCACGGGACGCTGCCAACGATCTTTCACCACAACGGTATTGAACAGTCGTCCGACTTCTTCCAAAGCCTCCCAACCCCCCGTCACCCAACGCGCTACGGTAAAGGGCAGAGGTTCCAAGCGAGTTTCTACACCATATTCCTGAGCCAAGCGGAACCACCTCGATGAACGGCTGGCAAATCCAGTTGAGCACCTGCACCTTCCAGGATTTCTAACTCGTCTTTGAACTGGTAATACAAATCGCGATCAATGAGCGATTCAATCTGGGGATTGTCGAGGTTAATCGTGGTATCTGCCGCTTTCTTTTTGCCGTGGGCGGCAGTTCGCTCGAATAGGTGAATTTTGCGCGTTCTGCGCTCAAACACGCCCTGGAACTGATCGCCTGTGCCAATGGGATAGTTAACGGCATAAGTTGCCATACCCAACTCTTGCTCAATTTCGTCCATCAGCTCAAAGGGAGTCATGCTCGGGCGATCGAGCTTGTTGATGAAGGTGAAAATCGGCAGACGGCGCAAGCGACACACCTCAAACAGCTTGCGAGTTTGCGTCTCTAATCCTTTGGCGGCATCGATCAGCATTACCGCGTTATCGGCGGCTGCTAGGGTGCGATAGGTGTCTTCGCTAAAGTCTTGGTGTCCGGGGGTATCTAGCAGGTTGAGGACGTGTCCCTGATACTCAAACTGCAACACGGTGGAGGTAATGGAAATTCCTCGTTGTTGCTCCAATGCCATCCAGTCCGAGGTGGCACTGCGCTGTGTCCGTTTCGCTTTTACCGCTCCTGCTTCTTGGATAGCTCCTCTGTAGAGCAGCAGCTTTTCCGTTAGCGTTGTTTTTCCCGCGTCGGGGTGAGAAATAATTGCAAAATTTCGACGGTGCTCAACGGCTTGAGCTATGGAGTCTTCTAACTCAGATGATGTTACAACCATGATGAAATCCTTAAACTCGCCCTATCTTAAGAGCCTCAATCGCTTTGACTCGATTGGCTCATTTCATAGGCAAAGCCGCTGTTGAAACCCAATACGGCAATGCCTGAATTAAGGTAATAGTGATAGGGCAATAGTTAGGGTGGGCACTGATGAGCGATCGCCAGCAGGCTGAGTCGGTTTGTTCTTGTAGCGAGATAGTGACCCACAGTTTAAAGGATGGAATACAGTACTCCACCTAAATTAATAGCATCTGTGAGGCGATTCAACAAGTTTAGCCGTTGGTGAGTTTTAGCACCCGCCTATGTTTGTGGACGAAGGAGTCAGTAGCGATCGCAGTGCGGTTAACTAGCGTGATCGCTCACATGATTAATTCTGGGGCGAGAGTGGAAGTGATGAAGTCTTTAGCTGACTTGATGGGTCATTGTCCGCAAATACAACAGAGAATCTACTTCCGTGCCCAAATAGGATAGAATATCTAAAAAGTTAGCTAATTACCGCTAATAATCACCCTTCCCTATAAGAGAATGTGCCAGTATTTACAAGAGATTTATCATCGAAAAATTATGTATATCTCATACGTTCTTTTTGCTATATAACATTGCTCTTTTATTCAATTCAGCCTTTGCTTCTAGCCAGCCTCTTTTCTGCATATCTGCAACAAGTTCCTTAACGAACTCTTCATCAACTGGTTCCAATGACGGATGTTTTGTTGGATATGTGTTTATGCCAATTTTGTCGTAATCTACTCCAGCGAACGCAGCTAACCAACCATCAACGAATGCCATTTCACCAGGAGGAAGAGTAATATTGGAATGAGAAAATCTAGCCGCAAATGCTTCTTTAGCGCGTTCAACTTCTGTTTTTTGAGGAAAAAATAAGTCTTTAAGCATTGCTAATACACTACGATAAATTAATTGATTTACACAAATAATTACACATAATTAGTAGGTTGTGTCCGGTTGGGTGAGTGTGTGCCAATTGCGATCAACTTGATGAGGCGGCGGTTAAAAGTCGGGAGTCAGGGGCGAGGAAGGACTGGGGACTAATGGCGGCATCGAGCAAGTCAGTGGATTTGAGCAGGCGATCGCGTCGTTCGTAGTTCTCGCTTTAGCGAGACGCATCCTCAACTTTTGCAAAATTATCCCATTCTTTCCCATAATCTTTTACAGGATATCTAACCCAAGAATCTCGTAACCACTCCCTGCCCTGATGCTCCAGATACCAGTGAACACTGCTGCAAGACCAATCATAGGGAGAATCTGACCAACCGTGTTTCACTGGATTGTAGTGGATATAGTTTAGCGTTGTGTAATAGTGCCGCTCAGAACGAATCGCGCGATCGCTATAGTAATACCAAACCTTCCGTCCCACAGCCTCATCTTCAAGATTCCATTGGCGAGACATTGACCCATGAATTGAGCGCAAAATTCGACCAATCTGATTAAAATCATTTACATAAACCAAAAGGTGATAGTGATTGGGTAGAATAACCCAACCTCTCAAATCCATTCCAGAAGTAATCAACCGCTCAAAAAGCAAATCTAAAACCTGCTTCCGTCGTTCTTCCCACTTCATGTGAGGTTGATGTTCATAACAAGATGCTGTTAATAGATAAAATAATTGCTCTCGAATTGGATGCGGTGGGCTATGGGGCGGATAACCTTGTGCTAAACGTTGTTGGACGACTGCAACGCGCTGATTGGGGGTTAGGCGACGATATTCATACATGGAGTTTCTTTTATAACCGCTAAAGCGGTTACTACGAGCCAGTTAATACGAGCCGAATGGCACTATTATCGCCAATCGCAAAATCGGCACATCACTCCCAAATTGCTCAAATCCAATGGTTTCCTGGCTACGAAGAGAAAATTATATCTTTATTGCAAATTGTAAACTTGTCGTGATATGCTGACTTCAAGCCATAAGTTTCCTTATGGGTGTTCATCGGCAACAAATGCAAGCAATGCTGCAAAAAGTAATCTCTTCACTAGCCTTAAGTATTTGGAATTGTCCACCATAGCGTGGAACGAAAGTCTTAGTGTGACGAAAAGTTTCTCTCATCTAACAGTACAAAGCTTGGCGAGTAAATGCTGGTCTGAGTTGGATTGGTTCGCGTTGCAGCCAGTCAGTTAACTAATCTCTTAGATGTGCTAAAGGAATGAGCTTGCAGAAAGGCTCCCTTATCACTTGAAACGATTGATTCGTTTTCACCGATACATCGCTTTTAGCTAGTGCAGTGCGCTCTCTATAGAAACTCAATGACAGCGCTAGCAACGGCTTATTTTCTCCTTATCGTACTTGTTTCTCTCACGATCGCAGGATGGGTGAGTCCAAATGCAGTGCGTCAAAAGCCTTGCCTTTTTTCAGACAGCTACTTGAGGCGGAAACTTGAACAGGACAATTCTGAGACGAGAGTGGTTTTTTAACACTCGGCGAGACATTCTGGCAGGCGCAGTCGTGGGACTTGCCCTAATTCCGGAAGCGATCGCATTTTCGATTATTGCTGGCGTCGATCCGAAAGTCGGGCTATACGCCTCATTTATTATTGCAGTCATGACGGCGTTTTTAGGAGGCAGACCGGGGTCAATTTCTGCTGCCACAGGAGCGATGGCTCTATTGATGATTGATTTAGTTAAAGATCATGGCTTGCAGTATCTACTCGCGGCAACCTTGTTAACAGGGGTCTTTCAAGTTCTGTTTGGGGTGCTAAAACTGGGACGCCAAATGAGATTTATTCCCAGGGCGGTGATGATTGGCTATATCAATGCATTGGCGGTGTTAATTTTCCTCGCCCAGTTGCCTCAACTGACGAATGTGCCGCCGACTGTATATGGGTTGACTATCCTTTCCTTGGGGATTATTTACATTCTGCCTCGCTTTACCAAAGCAGTCCCCTCTCCCCTCGTAGCTTTAGCGGTGATGACGATAGCTGCGATCGCTCTGAAACTCGATGTTCCCACTGTCGGGGATATGGGAGAGTTACCCACCACTCTACCCTTGTTTGCCCTGCCTCAAGTCCCGTTAAATCTAGAGACACTCAGGATTATCCTGCCCTATTCCTTAACTTTAGCGATCGTAGGTTTATTAGCTTCGTTTCTAACCGCTTCACTGGTAGATGAACTCACCGATACCCCCAGTGATAAAAACCGAGAAGCCAAAGGACAAGGCATTGCCAATATCGTTACTGCCTTCTTTGGTGGCATGGCGGGGTGTGGAATGATTGGGCAATCAGTGATTAATGTGCAGTCTGGCGGACGGGGGAGACTCTCAACCCTTGCGGCTGGAGTTTTCCTGCTAGTTGCGATTTTGTTTTTGAAAGATTGGGTGAAGCAAATGCCGATGGCAACTCTAGTCGCCGTGATGATTATGGCATCGATTGCCTGTTAACGTGTCTCGTGTCTGACAGTCTCACTCGTACTGAACACAAGTCCAATAAAGAATTAATCGGTCAAGGTGTTGCTAATTTAATTACTGGCTTATGTGGTGGGATTGCGGGTTCTGGAGCGACAACAGCTACTGTCGTTAATATCCAAGCCGGTGGACGCACGGCATTATCGGGGATTAGCCGTGCTTTAGTTCTTTTAATCGTCGTGTTGTGGGCGGCTCCCTTAACGTCTGGTATTCCCCTTGCAGTCT
>JAIUYC010000213.1 GCA_020216575.1 Coleofasciculus sp. S288
AATTGGCAACGATTGCTGCTAACTCTTCTGGATTCACTGGCTTAGGAACGTGTCGCTGAAATCCTGCTGTCAGTGCGAGCATCCGCTCCTCGGCTCTGGCATATGCCGTCAGCGCCACGGCTGGAATCTGTCCACCTTGCTCGGCATCAAGAGTTCTCACGTTACGAATCAGAGCGTAGCCATCTTCTCCTGGCATGCCGATATCGCTGACTAAGACGTTCGGCTTGAACTGTTGCAGTGTCTCCAGTGCCTCACCTGCGGACGCCACTGCCGTTACCTCGGCGCCGTACTCTCCAAGGATGGCAGCAATCAACTCACGGGCATCGGCTTCATCATCAACAACTAGCACTCGCAAACCCGTGAGAGAGTGTGGGAGAGAAGGGGTAAGGGGGGGGTGGAATGAATGCTCCGGCTCTCCGGCTTTCCCGCTTTCCCGCTCTCTCGTTCTCCTGCTCCCTTCTAGAAGTGGCAACTGTACTGAAAACGTTGCACCTAATCCTTCACCCGGACTATCCGCACGAACGATTCCTCCGTGCAGTTCTACCAAATGGCGCACGATCGCTAATCCCAATCCCAGTCCACCGTAGGCTCTTGTCGTAGAGCTATTCTCTTGCCGAAAGCGCTCGAACACATAGGGCAGAAACTCAGGGGCAATGCCCTTCCCTGTATCGCTCACCTGAATTTGCGCATAATTAGGAACTGGTGAGTGGCACGATTGCCCAGTCCTCAATCCCCAGTCCTCAGTCCCCTTAATCTGCGAGAGTCGAACCTCAACCCGCCCTCCCCTGGGTGTAAACTTGACGGCGTTAGAGAGTAGATTCCAAACAACCTGCTGTAAGCGGTTGGCATCACCTAAGATGAAACCTAGTGAGGGGTCTAAGATAGACTTGATCTGAATATCTTTCGCCTGAGCTGCCGGACGTACTGTATCGATCGCTGCCTCGATTGCGGGGACAAGGTTTATCGGCGCAACATTTAGATGCAGCTTGCCCCTGATAATGCGCGAAACATCTAGAACATCCTCTATTAGAGCTGCCAGCGACTTAGTATTGCGATCAATCGTCTCCAGCGCACGAGCGGTGGTGACTTCATCCATCTTCCGAGTGCAAAGCAGCCGAGTCCAGCCTAGCATAGCGTTAAGGGGCGTGCGAAGCTCGTGGGAGAGGGTGGCGAGAAACTCGTCCTTCATGCGGTTTGCCGCCTCAGCCGTAGTGCGTGCCGCTTGCTCGCGTGCCAGCAACTGTTCGCGTTCTTGCTCCGCTTGCTTGCGATCGGTAATGTTAATCATAAATCCACGGAGTACGGACGGCTTCCCCTCACTACGAACAACATTGACAATGTCGTACAGCCATACAATTCGTCCATCCGCTGTCACCATTCTGTATTCAAATTCATAGTTGTCATCGACAACCGCACGTTCTAAGCAATACTTAGTTGCCCACTCTCGATCATCTGGATGGATGTGTTCAGTCCAAAACTGGTCGGTATACCAGTCAGACGACGGATAACCCAGAATCTCTTGGGCTTGGGGACCAACATAGGTAAATAGCCCTGTGGCGGCGTCAGCCTCCCAAGGGATGACGCAAACCTTTTCCGCCAGTTTCCGAAACCGTTCCTCACTCTCTTTGAGCGCCGCTTCGGTGCGCTTGCGATCGCTAATATCTGCCACGATGGACATGCAGTTAATCTGGCCAAGAGCGTCCTGTACCGGGCAAGCCCAGACGCTGATATCAATGGGTGAACCGTCCTTCTTCTGGCGGCGTGTCTCTACACCTGTTAGCGTATTGCCCTGCCGTACTCTTTTCAGGTTCGCCAGAAACTCATCTCGTTTGTCTTCAGGGATAGAAGGCAGAAAACGTCCCAGTGTCTCTTGTTCATTCCAGCCGAAAATCTTTTCAGCCGCTGGATTCCACAGCTTTACCTGCCCAGTATCAAGACTGAAGAGTGTAATCGCCAAGGGACAGGCTTGAATAATTGCTTGCAGCGTCTGATTGGTTTCTTGAAGTGCCTCTTGGATGCGCTTGCGATCGCTTAGACTTAAACAGAAGACAATCATCTCCTGTTGGCGATCGTAAGGTTCTTGCAGCAACGCTTCGCCCATCAACACTGGAACCCGCTTGCCATCTTTGCGAATCAATTCTTTTTCAAAGGGAGTACACACGCCTTGCCTTGTGAGTTCTTCGGCGGCTTGCACATCCAACTGTATAAAGTCCGGCGGAGTTATCTGAGTCCAGCGCATTTGACCCGCAAGCATTTCCTCGCGAGTATATCCTACCAGGTTCAGCAGATAGTCGTTAGCGTAGTGGATGCTGCCGTTGAAGTTGCTGAAGCCAACACCAAAAATATTTGACTCAACCAGTCGCCGGAATCGCTTCTCGCTGTGTTGCAATGCTTTCTGTGCGCGTTTGCGGTGGGTGTCGAGCTGATCAAGAGTTTGGGCATTCTGCCAAATCCAAACGGCGAAAACAATACTATTGGCCATCACCAGTAGCGACATCCCAAACGGGGCATCGTAAAGTCCTGCGCGATACCCTTGGAGGATCAAGTAGCCCAAAACTGAGGGGATAGCAATCGCTGCCAGCAAGAGACGACGTGCGATAAAGCCTCCAGCACTACTGCTCGTGACACTCCTCATCAGCCCCCAGTGCGGACGCGAAAACAAAATACCAACACACAGTACGATGAATGTCAGTGTGGTGTGTAGCGCCATTTGGGTATAGGAGGTGATGCCGTAGAGAGATTCGACTCCATAGACATATCCCAGCAGGGGTTGTAAAGAAACCAAAGCTGCCACGAGGGTGAGGAACTGAGCTAGCCAATGGTAGCGGCGGACTCTCGGACTCAGAAGCAGCAAGGCGAAACCGAGCAGGAGAAAATTTAATGCGGTATTGGGAGCCATCCGCCCCAGATGAGAGGTTCCCACCGCTCCCGGCATCTCGCGGACTACTAATTGATCAATGCCGAGATTCCAGCCAAATAGATATTGGCTGAGCGTGAGCAAGCCAATCAGTGCTATGGTGAAGCTGCATAATTGCGCGATCCGACGCTTGAGCTTAGCTGCCTTTTGCTCGTGCATCAGCCATAGCGATACGCCCGATAGCAAGAAGCCTATGGCTGTGTTGGCTTTCATGGTCACTAAGCTGGGGAGGACGCTCTTGAAGGGAGGAAGATCGAGCATCCAGCCAAAGAGTACCAAACAGCCGACAAGGATAGCGATCGCACTTGTAGCTTTTGGAATGACTCTGAGCAACGGTATCAGGCGAGATTTGGGCAGCTGGAAGCTATTCACTCTTAGAATTAGGGGAAAGTAAGAATTTAACGATTGCTCGTATCCCTACATTATCTTTATTCACTGACTTGAAAATAGACGCTCCAGACGCGGGGACAAGGGGACACTCCAGACAGAGAGATTTTCATCCTTCGTTGTGAATGCAAATCATGGATGCCTAACTAAGAAATCGATTCGGCTAACGCCGATAGCTGACGCTCGTTCCGGCGCTCCTAGCCTGCGGCTCGCTTGCTCGCTACGCTGTGCCTGCCTACGGCTAACGCTAACGTCGCTATGGCTTCGCCTCACGCTAACGCTTCACGCGCCCCAACAAGTGTGCCATTGTTTGTTGTGTGCTTAAACCCTCGATTGCGATACCGATAAGCATCTCGCGAGATGGAGTAGTACACTACATGATTGTCATAGTAGTAGGCGTCTTCCTGATATTTCATCCCTACTTTTTCCATCACACGGCGGGACGCCATGTTTTCTGGTTTAGCGATCGCCACAATTCTATCAAGACACACCACCTCAAACGCATACGAAAGTACTGATGAGGCCGCTTCAGTCCCTAAACCCTTACCCCAGTACGACGGAAGCAGCAAGTAACTGAGTTGAATTTCTCGTGTGTTTTCCAGAAATCTCAGTCCACAATGACCAATGAGTTTTTCATGTTTTTTATAAACTACTGCCCATATTCCAAACCGATACTGTTGCCAGTTTTTGACTAGGGAATTAATGGCAGCTCTAGTGTGTTCTTTTTGGAACGGTTTGTCGTTCGATAAATATTTAATTAGGTCTGGATGACTATAGATGCAATATAGGTCATCCACATCATCAAACGTAAACTGCCTTAGTTGTAGGCGGGGTGTCTCTATCTCACACATAATCGCTACCGATATTGGTATAAAGAAGCAGCAGAAAGGGACAAGCAGGCTATCTTGATATCGCACGCGATCGCTACCGATGTTGGTATGGAGAAGCTATCACAGAAAGAAAAAAGCGTGCAGCCAAAAAGACTTACCTTACTCTCAACAGAGAGGTCATAACGGAAAGATTATTGAGTGAGTAAATCTTGCTCAGGTCGAAGAGTAATTGTGGAAAGAAATATTACTATCTAATTACTAATCATTACCAGTAGTTTCACGGTTACTTTATTGAAACTATACAAAGTTTATTTATGTAAAAACTTATTGATGTAAATATTTGTTAACTCAACCCTTCATCCAATTAGCTCTTGGAATCTTGCGGAATAAAGATAAGTGCTAAAGATAGTTAACTTTCTGAGAATTCTTAAAACCCCTTTACCAAATTGACAAACTCATCAAGCTGAATCATTACCTAAATGCGCTGGACTGATAACTTTAAGTTATAGTATTCGCCCAAGTCAGTCAAGAACTAAAGTTTACAAAAGCTTAATAAACCAATTCTGTAGTAAGAGAACGAGAATCTTTGCTGGCCTATAGGTGTTAGGTGGTAGAGACAAATACCCAATCTAGGTATGTAAATTTTATCCCATGAAAATAAAATAGGTGAGGAGACAGGAGTTGTAGGAGCGGGTTTCACCGAGATATCTGCTTTCCACGACTCAATCCGATAAACCCGCCCGTACTCCAATCATTTGAGAACCGCCCTAGCTAATAGGGAACTATTTGAATTCTGCGTTGAACCCAAGTTTAGTTCCCACTATCCACTACCTACTACCTACTAACTACTAACCTTACCTCGCCTCATTTACTTTTTTCTTCAGGAGTAAACTCAGACCCAAGATACCTAGACTAGCCACAGTTATGCTGGGTTCGGGAACTGAAGCTGATTTCGTGAACCCGCTAACGAGAAATACCTTCGCATCGTCAGTTTGAATAGAGAAAAGAAGGTCATTTGTTAGCGGATCGATGGTTGAACCAATCGGTAATGTTATACCTGTTACGAAATCTTGACGGGTATCCTTGATGGGATCGCCATTATCATCAATTGCATAGGTGGCAATCTTTCCATCATCATATTCCAAGAGCAAAAGACTATCTGTAGAAAACCCTGGATTTCCAGCTTTGATGTAGTTAAAACTATCAAGCCCACCACTCAGCTTGATGCTTTTAGACGGTGCAGCAATATCATACGTACCAGAGCCATCTGGGATGATAGTTGTGTCGTAAAAGATATTCTCTGTGTAAGACGTAATTTTGAGCCGACCAGCCCCAGCAAACCCTTTAGGTACAAAATTTAATGCCCCCGTGGAAACAGGAATTCCAAGAGTACCCAAATTAATTTGCTTATCAGGCTCACTGCTCCCCAGCTTAATTTGACCGATGCTGTTATCAGGGTAGGAGGTGTAGAACAATACATCGTTTTGGGGGCTGTAAGCTAAACCCGCATCAACTCCTGCTTGGTCTATTCCAGGAGTTTGTATTCCAGGGGCATTTGCAAACAGGGATGCGGAACCAAAGCCAGTGATGCGATTGTCAGTACCGCGCATCACATTAACTGCATAAATTCCTGCATCAAAGGTATTTGACAAACCACCAATCAATAACGTGTTGGGGTCTCCAGGCTTAAATGTCATTCCAGCATAGGTTGGTGGAAGTTGTGGCACCGACCCTAACTCGGTTACTGAGTAGAAATTAGAGAAAGACGATGCCAGTGACGGTTTCAGTGTTGCTGCTTGTGCTTGACAGACTGCGGTTAAGGTAGCGAATACTGCTCCTGTTGCAGCCATCGATAACTTTTTCGGGACAGTGAACGAAGTCATAAAACTAGTTCCTTGAAAAAATGAACGTTGACGGTAGAGCTATCAGTTATGTGCGGTTGCAAATATCCATGCAATCCGAGATTCTCTGGTAAACCGTGGCTTGATTCTCTGCTGTCCTACAAAAATTGCTTTACTCATGCTTTGAAATGATACCAGTTTTCCTGGACAACGCTACATCTCCAATTTCCAATCAGGAGTATTTAAAAATACGCTGTATCAACTTCCAGGAAAAATGGTAAGGTCAATTTGTGCTGATTGAAAAAAGGGGATTTAGATGCTGTAGTGATTCGTGGCGATGCAAGGTTTAACCCCTTAGTAAAATGCTGGATATAGCCTTTTATAGCTTAACTTAAATGTCTGAATGTTGCTGTTATAAAAAGAGTTGTTTACTGAAGTTTTATTTATGCTTAAAGCAATAAAGATAAATGAACTTATCAAAAAAATACCTTTTAATTCATGGAATAGTTAATTTATTGGTGTTGGATGTAGGAGCGGGCTGGGGAGGGGTTTTTCGTATTCATGCAAGAGGTCTAATGGACTAAATCCGCCTCTACTGCCAGGGCGGGTTTATATAGATTGTCTGTAAGATGAATAATTCCCTGGTCAAACCCGCTCCTACAAGAATTTGCCAACAGGATCATTTATAGGACTTACGCACAGATGCTACACAGAGTAGGGGCGAGGCATGCCTCGCCCCTACAGATGGTGGTTCAAAGGTAAATTTGCGTAAGT